>URTZ01000064.1 GCA_900550825.1 uncultured Collinsella sp.
GCCCGGTTCCCTTGCCGGGCGCACCTCCGTTGCGATTTCGAAAGGTTGGGTTCACGAGCCATGCCAAGTGCTCAGGAGCTACAACAGCAATTTGGTGAATATCGAGGCGCTATGCCCCGTCCATCGGATTTCGATTTCTTTTGGAAGGACCGCATGGCCGAGGCCGACGCCGTCGAGCTCGATTATGCGATTGAGGCGGCTTCGGTTGCGGATTCCGCGACCTGTCGGTTTTTCGACCTCTGGTATACCGGCATGTGTGGTGCACGCCTGCATGCCAAGTACCTTAAACCTGTCTCGGACGAGCACGTGCCATTGGTACTTCAGTTCCATGGATATCCGGGTGCGAGCCGCAGCTGGTTTGAGCAAGCGTCGTTTGCGGGCATGGGCATGGCGCTCATTGCTCTCGATTGTCCTGGCCAAGGAGGCCCCTCCGAGGACATTGGTGGATTTGAGGGCACGACGGTCGCGGGCCATATCGTCGCCGGTATCGACGGCGACCCAGCCAACCTCTACTATGTCCGCCTACATCAGGATATCCGCATTCTGTGCCGTATCGTTCGCGAGCTCGAGGGCATCGATCTTGCCCGTGTGTTTGTGAACGGCGCGTCGCAGGGCGGCGGTTTGGGCATTGCGACCTGCGCGCTTAACAGCGAGCTCATCAATCGCGCCGCCATCCTCTATCCCTTCTTATCGGATTTCCGCCTGGTCTGGGATTTGGATGCCGACGACATTGCCTACGAGGGTCTGCGCTACTGGTCTCGCTGGTTTGACGAGGACTCGACTCGTATCGAGGAAGCCTATGCCAAGCTGGCGTACTTCGATTCCAAGAACTTTGCCCCCATGGTCAAATGCCCCGTGCTGTTTGGCACGGGCACAGCCGATATCGTCTGCCCGCCGGCGACGCAGTTTGCGGTCTACAACAACCTGACCTGTGAAAAGCGTCATGAGTTCTTTGAAGGTTTTGGCCACGAGGAGATTCAGGACTTTGATGATCTGATCATTCCGTTTTTCTGCGAGGGAGGGGAGGCTCATGTCTAAGTGCGAGAGCAATATCGATGAGTTGATTGTCCCCGAGCTTGCGGGGATTACTGGGACGGTTTCGTCAAGGCTCGCAGAATATCGGGACTGGCACGGTGATGTCCAAGCAGATGTTTCTGATTTAGAGACATGCGCTTCGAATCTTGAGATTCAAGGCCTGGCCATTACGGCGATTGACTTTGCTAACCCCTGCGCCCGTTACTCGGAGGTTTCCTTTGAGCTCGGTGACGATGCGGTCCACGCTCGTTTGATTGAGCCTGTTGGTCGTGCCCGAGTATCTGAGCGCGTGCCGCTGTGCCTGATGTTCCACGACGTCGATCGGCCTGTGCGTGGCTGGCATCACATGACGAGATTTGCCGCTATGGGGTATGCCGTGCTTGCACTGGACGATGAGGCGATTGGACTCAGTGATCTGCGGCAGGGGATTACCTCGCCTGCTTTTGTCAGGCGCGTCCGTTGGGGCTGCGCGTTGGCGAAGGTCGCGCGCAATCTTGATGGCGTGGACCCCGATCGCATTTTTGCGTGGGGCGAGGGCCTTGGCGGCGGTGTCGCGCTGGCGGTTTCTGCTCTGGACGAGCGGGGCCTTGCCTGCACGGCGGTTGCCAATCCAATTCCCGTCGGCCTCGAGGCACTGTCGTCTCGGGTGCGCGGATCGGTGCTCATGGGCACATCGCTTATGGATACCGTGAGCGATCCCAAGGGCCAGCTTGCCGTTTTCAACGGTCTTGAGTGTGACCGGAGGCATATCATTTATGCCAAATACGCTCATGAGCGCATCAATGCGTTCGAAAACGAAGTCGTCGACTTCTTTAACCAAACGTTCTACCCGTGTTCTTTGGCCTAGACGGCCTGGACACTGCCAACAAGAGTGGGTGGCATAGGGTCGCCCGCCAGACAGCTAAGGAGATTCTTGTGGCAACTCAGAAATTCACCGGCGTTATCCCTCCCGTCGTTGTTCCCGATACCGAAGATCACCAGCTCGACGTTGCCTCCTTTGAGCGCAGCATCAACCGCATGATCGATGCCGGCGTCGATGGCCTGTTCTTCCTGGGCTCCTCGGGCGAGGTCGTCTTCTCCACCGACGAGCGTCGTCGTCAGATCATCGCCGAGGCTGTGCGCATCGTCGATCACCGCGTTCCCGTTCTGGTCGGCATCATCGACACCGAGACCGAGCGCATGATCGAGCACGGCAAGGTCGCCCAGGAGCTGGGCGCCGATGCCCTCGTCGCCACCTGCCCGTTCTATGCCCTGCAGGGCATGACCGAGGTCGAGGAGCACTTCCGCATCCTGCACGAGGAACTCGACCTGCCCATCTTCGCTTACGACATCCCCGTGTGCGTCCACACCAAGCTTCCCTGGAAGCTCCTTGCCAAGCTCGGCGCCGAGGGCGTCCTGGCCGGCGTCAAGGATTCCTCGGGCGATGACATCTCGTTCCGCTACCTCATTCAGGAGAATGAGAAGAACGGCCATCCGATGAGCATCCTCACCGGTCACGAGGTTGTTGTCGATGGCGCCTACCTCGGTGGCGCCGACGGTTCCGTCCCGGGTCTCGCCAACGTTGAGCCCGAGGGCTACGTGCGCCAGTGGAAGGCCGCTCAGGCCGGTGACTGGGCTACCGTCAAGGCCGAGCAGGATCGCCTCAACGAGATCTCCCACATCTGGGATGTCACCTCGGGCGTCCAGGGCTATGCCGGTGGCGTTGGCGCCTTCAAGACCGCTATGAACCTCATGGGCATCTTCGACAGCCCGACCATGCCGCGCCCGGTGAAGGCCATGACCGGCGAGAACGTCGAGGCGATTAAGAAGGTCCTCCAGGACAACGGTCTCCTGTAAAGCTTCCCCAGGCACCCGATCTTGAGGCTCAAGTGGTCGTGCGTGACCCATTAGGTCAACGCCCGACCACTTTCACCCCAACCTCGGGCACCTGGGAAACCTTTATCAAGCTGCGGCGATAACACCGCCTTCATTTCCTGTAGTTGTTGTTTTGTCTCCGAAGGAGAACGACATGGAGAACAAGTACGTCTGCTCTGTCGATATCGGCGGAACTAAGATCGCGACCGCCATCATGGAGTACCCGGCTGACGGCAGCGTGCCCCATCCCGTTTTTGAGGCCGAGGTTCCTACTGAGGCCCAGGAGGGCGGCGAGGCCGTCTTCCAGCGTATCGAGGCGTCCATCAAAGCTGCTCTCGAGGCGAATCCCGATGTCGAGGTCCTCGGTGTCGGTATCGGTGCCGCCGGTGTCGTCGATCCCAAGACGGGCGCCATCGCGTATGCCAACGAGATTATGCCCGGCTGGTCCGGCGTTCAGTTGGGGCCGCGTCTGCGCGAGGACCTTGGACTCCCCGTTGCCGTTGTGGGCGACGTGCAGGCTCATGCTCTGGGCGAGGCCCACTGGGGCGTCGGCAAGGGCAAGTTCTCCGTCTTGTGCCTGGGCATCGGCACGGGCATCGGCGGCGCATATGTCGAGAACGGCCGCGTGATGCAGGGCTTCCATGGTGCTGCCGGCCATATGGGCCACATCGAGTGCTCGGCTGCCGCCGGCATCCCCTGCGCCTGCGGGCGTTCCGGCCATCTTGAGTCGGTTGCTTCGGGCACTTCCATTGGTCGTATGTACGATGAGCGCTTTGGCCGTGTCGACCCCAGCCGTCCTTCGGTCGGTCGCGATGTGAACGACCTGTGCCGTGCTGGCGACGAAAAGGCGACCGAGGTCATCTATGACGCCGGCTTTGCGCTGGGCGCCAGCTTGGGCTCGCTTGCCAACATCTTGGATCCCGAGGTCATCGTGCTTTCGGGAGGCGTGATTCACCAGGGTCCCGATTGGCGCTCGCAGACGTGGAAGGACTCGGTGCACGAGGGCTATGCCAGCCAGGCGCTCGACCCGCTTCAGGACACGCCGATTCTCATCGGTTCTCTGGAGGGTGACGCGCCGCTTATCGGTGCCGCCGAACACCTTCTTGCGTCGTTGAAGTAAACATAACTACCAAGTGCGCCTTCTGAGGTGCCGCAGATTGACGTGAAAGAGGAGCGAAGCGTACTTCGGTACGTGAGCGACGGTTTGAACGTCAAGGTGCGGTGTCTCAGAAGGCTGTTTTTAGAAAGGTTGAGTCGAACATGACCGTCGATCCTTTGATTCAATCCCTGAAGGGCAAGCTCGTCGTGAGCGTTCAGGCGTATATGGGCGAGCCGCTTCGCACGCCCGAGACCATGGCTCAAATGTCTCGCGCTTGCGAGCTCGGCGGCGCCGCCGCCATTCGCTGCCAGGGCCTTGCCGACATCGCCGCCATTAAGGGCCGCTGCGAGGTCCCCGTTATCGGCCTGTGGAAGGATGGGCACGAGGGCGTTTACATCACGCCGACGCTGCGCCACGCTCGCGCCTGCGTTGCTGCGGGTGCCGATATCGTGGCGATTGACGCCACTGATCGCCCACGTCCCGATGGCAAGACCGTCGAGGACACCTTCCGCCCGCTGCACGAGGAGGGTGTGCTCCTGATGGCCGACTGTGCCACCATTGAGGACATTCGCCGCGCGGTTGATATGGGCTTCGACCTGGTATCCACCACGCTTTCTCACGGTGTCGCCGCCATCGACTGCACCATGGCCGATGGCCCCGATCTGCCGCTCCTGCGTCAGGCGACCGAGGAATTCCCCGGTCTCCCCATCATCTGCGAGGGCCGCGTGCACACGCCCGAGGAGGCCCGCGCCGCGATTGATGCGGGCGCCTGGGCCGTTGTCGTCGGCACCGCCATCACGCACCCCACGAGTATTACAAGTTGGTTCAAGGCTGCGCTTGAGGCGTAAGACAGGCCTCGTATCCGCTTGGGGCGGTATACTCAATAAAGGCAATTGATCGCGCGGGATCCGCTGGCCGGGTCCCGCGCTTGTTTTAGGAGGCACACATGCAAAAGGGAGATGCCATGGATGCGGCGGAGCGCTCGGAGCGCATCCCCGATATCGTCATCATCACCGGAATGTCCGGATCGGGCCGAACGCAGGCCATGCATGTGTTCGAGGACATGGGCTATTTTTGCATCGACAACTTGCCTCCGCGTCTGATCGCCCAGCTTGCCGAACTCGTCGGCATCAATACGGGCGTGGGCAGGCATCTTGCCGTCACCTGTGACCTGCGCAGCCAGGGCTTGTTCGATGAGCTGCTCGATGCCGTTGCCGCACTCGAGGAGCGCGAGATGAGCTGCGACATCGTGTTCCTGGAGGCTTCTGACGAGGTGCTGATTCGTCGCTACAGCGAAAATCGCCGCCGTCATCCCATTGCCAAGCCGGGGGAGACTACGGCCGATGCCATTCAGCGCGAGCGCCTTCAGCTCCAGGGCGTGCGCGACCGAGCCGATATGATTATCGACACGAGCCGTCTGCGCACCTCTGCGCTGCGCAACAAGCTACGTATGGCATTTTCCGAGCTGTCCGACCAGCAGCTCATGGACGTCCACGTGTTCTCGTTTGGCTTTAAGCACGGCATGCCCGTCGAAGCGGACATTATGATCGACGTCCGCTTCCTGCCTAATCCGTTCTACGATCCCGAGATGCGCACGATGACCGGTCTCGATAAAAAGGTCTCCGATTTTGTTCTGGACCATCCCAAGACGCAGGAGTTTTGGAAGGCTTGGACACAGCTGCTCGATACGGTGATGCCGGGCTATATCGCGGAGGGCAAGCCGCAGCTTTCTATCGCCATCGGCTGCACGGGCGGCCAGCACCGCAGCGTTGCCATTGCCGAGGCCACGGCACGTTATTTGGAAGGTGCCCAATATCACGTGAGCATTTCCCATCGCGACCTGTCGCGCGCCAACACGAAGGCATAGGCCTGCATGTCGTTTACCGCTGAGGTGCGCGACGAGCTTGCGCGCTGCGAACCCGAATGTGAATACTGCGACTTGTCGACGCTTGCCGCCCTGACGCGTGTGAGCGGTACACTTTCGCTGGCCGGCTCCGGGCGGTATCGTTTGACGGTCGCGACCGAGACGGGTGCCGTCGCGCGCACGATGATCACACTGACGCATCGCATCCTTAAGCTCAAAACGGAATTTACCGTTCGCAAATCGGTCTTGCATAAGGTCCGTAACTATCTCATTACCCTGCCCGATCAACCCGACCTGGACAAGGCTCTGGTGCTGCTGGGCATCCTCGACCGCAGGGGAGGGCTCGTCGCTGGTGTTCCCCGGCACATCGTTGCCCGTCCCTGCTGCAGGCTTGCCTACATCCGCGGCGCGCTCATCGCCGGCGGTTTCGTGGCCGATCCCCGCGGCGACTTTCATTTGGAGATCGCGGTGCAGGGCGAGCAGTATGCCCGGGGACTTTGCGATCTATTGGAGCAGATTGGAATCCATGCGCGCGTTAACGCGCGGCGCGGATCCTTTGCTGTCTACATTAAGAGCGCCGAGGAGATCGAGCATCTATTAAAGCTGATTGGTGCCAAGCGCAGCGTTGCCGAGATTGAGGAGGCACGTGCGGTCAAGTTGGTTAAGAACGATGTGAACCGTCGCGTGAACGCCGAACTCGCCAACCAGACCAGAAGCGCCGGTGCCGCCCAACATCAGCTTGCGCTTATCGATGAGCTCGAGCAGCGTGGTCTTCGCGATGCGCTTCCGGATGCCTTGGCGGTCTTTTGCGACCTGCGCGAGCGCTATCCCGATCTGTCACTGCGTGATTTGGGGGAGATGGCTGACCCTCCCTTGTCGAAGTCTGCCCTGTACCATCGCGTTTTGAGGCTTGAAAAGCTCATTGAAGCAAACAAGTAGTTTGAAGTATCGACTTATATACGGATTTAGCTGCTATTTTATTCTTTAAAACGTTTTAACGTAAATTTGATTTTCAATTTCGAGCATTCTCGTGAAATTCAAGTCAAAAAAAAGGTATATTAGGCGAGTGGTTAGTTTGTGGGCCTCAACGGCGGGCGCTGTAGCTCGCGGGGGCCTTACGAAAGGAGACACAATGGCAGTAAAGGTTGCTATTAACGGCTTCGGTCGCATCGGTCGTCTGGCTTTCCGTCAGATGTTCGGTCATGAGGGCTCCGAGATCGTCGCTATCAACGACCTCACCTCTCCCGATATGCTCGCTTACCTGCTGAAGTACGACTCCACGCAGGGCAACTACGCTCGCGATCACGAGGTCGTTGCTGGCGAGGATTCCATCACCGTTGACGGCAAGGAGATCAAGATCTACAAGGAGGCCGACGCCAACAACCTGCCTTGGGGCGACCTCGACGTCGACGTCGTTCTCGAGTGCACCGGCTTCTACACCAGCAAGGCTAAGGCTCAGGCCCACATCAACGCTGGCGCCAAGAAGGTCGTCATCTCCGCTCCGGCCGGCAGCGATCTGCCCACCATCGTGTACAACGTCAACCATGAGACGCTGACCGCTGAGGACAACATCATCTCCGCTGCTTCCTGCACCACCAACTGCCTTGCCCCGATGGCCAAGGGTCTCAACGACTTCGCTCCCATCGTGTCCGGCATCATGACCACCATCCACGCCTTCACCGGCGACCAGATGCCGCTCGACGGCCCGCAGCGCAAGGGCAACTTCCGTCGCTCCCGCGCCTGCTCCGAGAACATCGTCCCGAACACCACGGGCGCTGCCAAGGCCATCGGCCTGGTTCTCCCCGAGCTCAACGGCAAGCTCATCGGTGCCGCCCAGCGCGTCCCGACGCCGACCGGCTCGCTGACCAACCTCTACGCCGTCGTTGACAAGAAGGTCACCGTCGACGAGGTCAACGCTGCTATGAAGGCCTACGCTGCCACCATCTCCGAGACCTTCGGTTACAACGAGGACGACATCGTCTCCACCGACATCATCGGCGAGACCCACGGCTCCATCTTCGACGCCACGCAGACCATGTGCTCTGACCTCGGCAACGGCCAGACCCTCGTTCAGGTCACCTCTTGGTACGACAACGAGAACTCCTACACCTCTCAGATGGTCCGCACCATCAAGTACTTCGAGAAGTTCGTTGCTTAATTTAGCTTTTAGCGAATAGCTCGTTGAGCGTCTAAAGAAGGGCGCGGCCTTATAGGGCTTACACCCTAGGGTCGCGTCCTTTTTATAAGAAATCGTCTGCCGTAATGGAAGGCAGACACGTACGAAAGGTAGAAGCAAACATGGCCTTTACCAAGAAGACCGTCCGCGACATCGATGTCGACGGCAAGCGCGTTCTCGTCCGCGTTGACTTCAACGTGCCTATCAAGGATGGCGTCGTTGGCGACACCACCCGTATTAAGGCTGCCCTGCCCACCATCAACTATCTCGTTGAGCACAATGCTCGCGTCATCCTCATGAGCCACCTCGGCCGTCCCGATGGCACCGGCTTCCAGCCCGAGCTGTCCCTCGAGCCCGTCGCCAAGAAGCTCGCTGAGCTCTCTGGCCTTGACGTTGCTTTTGTTGCCGACACGTATGGCGAGAAGGCCGCCGAGGCTGTCGCCGCCGTCGAGCCGGGCAAGGTCCTCGTTCTCGAGAACGTCCGTTTTGACAAGCGTGAGAAGAAGAACGATCCCGAGATCGCCAAGAAGCTCGCTTCCTATGGTGACGTCTTCGTTCTCGATGCCTTCGGCACCGCTCACCGCGCCCAGGGTTCCGTCGTGGGCCCCGCCGCTTACCTGCCTGCCGTCGCCGGCTTCCTGCTCGAGAAGGAGGTCGACACGCTGACCGGCATCTTCGCCGAGCCCGAGCGCCCCTTCGTCGCCATCGTCGGCGGTTCCAAGGTTTCCTCCAAGATCGGCGTTCTCGATCACCTCATCGACTCCGCTGATACCCTGATCATCGGTGGCGGCATGGCCTACACTTTCTTCCTGGCTCAGGGCCTGTCCGTCGGTCAGTCCCTCAAGGAAGAGGACTGGGTCGAGCGCGCCGGTGAGATGCTCAAGAAGGCCGAGGAGAAGGGCGTCAAGATCCTGCTCCCCATCGACAACCGCGTTGCCGATCACTTTGGCGAGGACGCTGTCCCCGAGGTTGTCGCTTCCGATGCTATCCCCGACGACCGCGAGGGTATGGACATCGGCCCCAAGACCGAGGAGCTTTACGCCGAGGCCGTCAAGGGCGCCAAGACCGTGTTCTGGAACGGCCCCATGGGCGTCTTCGAGTTCGACAACTTCGCTCACGGCACCCAGGCTATCGCCGAGGCTGTCGCCGAGGCCGACTGCACCTCGATCATCGGCGGTGGCGACTCTGTCGCGGCTGTCAACAAGTTCAACCTGGCCGACAAGATGAGCTGGATCTCCACCGGTGGTGGCGCTTCCATGGAGCTCGTCGAGGGTAAGGCCCTGCCCGGAGTGGAGGCGCTTCTCGATGCCTAATCGCACCCTTCTCATCGCTGGTAACTGGAAGATGAACAACGACGTCGCCGAGGCCGCCAAGCTCGCCGACGAGCTGGCTCAGGCTCTGCCCGAGGTTCCGGCTGGCGTCGAGGTGCTCGTCTGCCCTCCGACCATCGACATCACCACGGTTCATGACCGCATTCAGGCTGCCCCCATCGCCCTCGGTGCACAGAACGTGTACTGGGAGGCCAAGGGTGCCTTCACCGGTGAGTCCTCTTGCGACATGCTCAAGTCCGCTGGCTGCACCTACTGCATCATCGGTCACTCCGAGCGTCGTGACTACTTCCACGAGACCGACGAGGACCAGAACAAGAAGGCCAAGGCTCTCGTTGCCGCCGGCCTTGTTCCCGTCTTCTGCTGCGGCGAGTCCCTCGAGGTCCGCGAGGCCGGCACCTATGTCGAGCACGTCGTGAACCAGGTCAAGGCTGGCCTTGCCGGTCTTGAGATCACCTGCCCCAAGCAGGTCGTCGTCGCCTATGAGCCCATCTGGG
>URTZ01000065.1 GCA_900550825.1 uncultured Collinsella sp.
GTCCACGTGTTCGTAAGTGAGCGCCACCCGCTTGCCCGCCGCCCGCAGCTGTCCCTTGCCGACCTTACGCCCTATACGCGCTACAGCTTTGAGCAGGGAACCTCAAACTCCTTCTATTACGCCGAGGAGCCGTTTAGCTACATCCCCTGCGATCGCAACATTCGAGTCTCTGACCGCGGCACGCTCACCAACCTGCTGATCACCTCGAACGGCTACACGCTCTCCACCGGCGTGCTCTCAAACGAAATGCAATGGGGCATGGCATCGATTCCGCTGGCAGATGCCCCGACGATGCACGTAGGCTATATCATGCACGATGAACGCAAGCCCTCTCCCCTTTTACAGCAATACCTCGACGAGCTCGACCGCATCATCCAAGAAAACCAGCCATCAGAGGACGGGGTAGATATGGTAGATTGCTAGCCCTCGGCGAACGCGGCGCTACAATGGTCACTCACACGAAACGTACCCAACGAAAGGAACCATGTGAAGGTCATCATCTATACCGACGGCTCGGCCCGATCAAATCCGGGACGCGGCGGCTACGGCGCCGTGCTCAAATACACCAACCCCGCCGGCAAGACCTTCACCTCTGAGCTTTCGCGCGGCTACGCCAAGACCACCAACAACCGCATGGAGCTCATGGCCGTTATCGTGGCACTCGAGGCGCTCAACCGCCCCTGCGACGTCGAAGTCCATTCCGATTCGCAGTACGTCGTTAACGCCTTCAACAAGCACTGGATTGACGGATGGAAAAAACGCGGCTGGAAGACCGCCAACAAGCAGCCCGTCAAGAACCGCGATCTGTGGGAGCGCCTACTCACCGCAAAGAGCAAGCACAAGGTTGAGTTCATCTGGGTTAAGGGTCACGCCGGCCATGAGCTCAACGAGCGCTGCGACGAGCTCGCCACCACGGCGGCCGACGGCAGCAACCTCGATATCGACACCGGCTTTAACGAGAGCGACCTGTAACGGCGTTTTCGTACGCTATTTCCTGCCCCTTCGCGCTACACTCATCCTGTAAACCGAACGGCACGAGGGGGATACATGCTGCGTATAGCGACCATCGGCACATCCATGATTACCGACGACTTTATCCAGGTCGTCAACGCCAACGACCAAGCCGCGTTTGTGGGCACGCTCTCGCGCGATGCAGATCGCGGCGCCGCCTTCACCGCCAAGCACGGTGGCGAGCGTAACTTCACCGCGCTTGACGAGCTTGCGTCCGCTGCCGACGTCGATGCCGTCTACATCGGCAGCCCTAACGCACTTCACTACGAGCAGGCCCTTGCCTGCATCGCCGGTGGCAAGCACGTCATCGTCGAGAAGCCCTTCTGCGCCACCGAGGCGCAGGCGCTGGAAGTCTTCCGCGCTGCCGAGGCAGCAGGTGTCGTGGCCCTCGAGGCCATGCGTCCCCTCCACGATCCCGCCTTCCACGCCATCGAGGACGCCCTGGGTGAGATCGCCCCCATCCGCCGCGCCTCATTGCGCTTTGGAAAATATTCCTCGCGCTACAACGAGATTCTCGCGGGACGCGCCACCAATATCTTCGACTGCAATATGGCCTCGGGTTCCCTCATGGATATTGGCGTCTACACCGTCGAGCCCATGGTCGAGATTTTCGGCATGCCCTCCGGCCTTACGAGCATGACCACCCTGCTCGATCCCACCACGCGACAGCTCACGCACGGCCCCATCGACGGCTGCGGTTCCATCCTCGCCAGCTACGGCGGTGGCCGTATCTCCGTCGAGCTCGCGCACTCCAAAATTACGAATGACCTGCTGCCCTCGCAGATCGAAGGCGAGCGTGGCACTATCCAGATCGACCATCTGTCCACGCCCCGCAACGTCCGCATCGACTATCGCGGCGACGTCGTACGCGGCTCGGCGACCGAGGCGCCGCGCGAACAGGGCGACAACGGCCGCGTGCTCGACCTGCCCAAATCGAGCAACACTATGGAATACGAACTCACAGACTTTATCACCGCCATCGGCGGCATCGATAACGTTAAGGAAGAGATTTGGGAGACCCCGGCGGGACGCCACGAGCTTGGCCACTACCGCGATGTCACACTCGTCTCACTACGCATCATGGATGCCGTGCGCCAGCAGGCCGGCATTACCTTCCCGGCCGACGCAGGCAAGCAGGCATAGCGATGGGCCTCTTCGATACGTTCTTCTCCAGCGTCACCGGCGGCAGTCGAGAGCCTCAAAAACCATCAAACGTCGAGCTCGAGCTGCGCCGCAGGCTTACTGTGCTCGCAAGCGACGAGGCCACTCAAGACACTCCCCTGCGCTATTTCCTGCGCTGGGCGGGGCAAGTCCAAGGCGTTGGTTTTCGCTTTACCAACACCAACCTCGCGCAGGCACGCTCCCTCACCGGCTGGGTGCGTAACATGGAAGACGGCTCAGTCGAGATGGAGATACAGGGAGCTCCGGCAAACATCCTATCTCATCTCGAGGCGCTTCATGCCTCCTACGAGCGCATGGGAACGCGTTTTCGCCTCATAGACGCTCAGGCCCGAGCCCCACTTGCCAATGAAGACGGTTTCAGTCCTCATTATTAGTATTGTGTGCTAAATACGGTATCATTTACCTACGACCGTTGATAGAAAAGAGGCGAGGCGCATGGCGGTGCAAAGAAGGAATACCAGGCAGCGAAAGCTGGTTCTTGACGCCGTGCGCCAAAGTTATAACCATCCCACCGCCGACGAAATCTACAACGCCGTGCGCGCGCAGGATGACAAAATCAGCCGCGGTACGGTCTACCGCAATCTCAATCTCTTGGCCGACGCCGGCGAGATCCTCTCCATCAAGACGCCGGGCGGCAGCCGCTTCGATCGCACGATCGAGCCGCATGCGCATATCATCTGCACCTCGTGCAGCCGCGTCATCGACGTACCGCTCCCCTTCGATGCCCAGCTCGACGCCAAAGCGTCCGAGCAAATCGGCTGGCACGTCACGTCGCACTACACCATCTTCGAGGGTCTCTGCCCCGACTGCCGGTAGATGTTCGGGACATGCCTTAAAATCCACCTTTCCGCGCTTTGCAGCAAACAGTACATTTCTAGGCATGTCCCGAAAACCTACTCGGCGAGCAGGCGGTGCAGTTCTTCTTCGACCGTGTGCACGTAACGGACGCGATCGTTGATACCGCGCATGGTGGGGTTGCAGCTCTCCATCAGATAGGGATGGCCCACGACGTTGAGCATGTCGCGATCGTTCTCATTGTCGCCAAATGCCATCATCTCATCGGGCGAAATCCCCAGGACACGACCGTAATCGACAAGCGCGGAGCCCTTGCCCGAACCGAAACCGATAAGGTCCGTCCATGCGGTTCCTGACGTCATCACATCGACACGGTCGCCAAAGAGGCGCTCGAAATACTCCCGGGCCGCCGGATAATCCACCTCGGGCGTCTGGAAGCCAATCTTAATGACATCCTCGTCGATGTCCTCGGGACGGTCGACCACCGCCACATCGCAGTGGACCACATAGCGCAAATGGTCGACGAACGCATCGTTGCCGCTCATGGTGTAGATGTGCCCCTCACACGAAAGGGTCATGTCGGTATGGGGATACGCAACCACGGTATTCGCGATAACCATAGCAAGGCTACGCTCCATGGAACGCTTGACGACGGCACGCCCCTCGCTCATCACCAGGGTTCCGTTTTCGCATACATAGGCGAGCTCATCGGCCACCGGGGCAAACAGGTAGCGCAAGCTCGCATATTGACGGCCACTCGCCGGCATAAACACGATACCACGACGATGCAGCTCATCGATAAGCTCAAAGGCCTCGGAACGCAGCTCGCGCTCCCCCGGATGCAGCAACGTGCCGTCCAAATCGCATGCAATCAGTTTGATTCCCTCAAGACCCATATGCTTCCCCCAAAGCCTCATATCAACAGCAAGACGGACCTTGATCGGTCGCCCCTCAAAGCCCGTCTTGCGCATACGCGCGCTTAGCCGCGCGCCTTTTTTACGATGGTAAAGTCGGGAGCCATGCTCACGACGACCTCCGCCGCACTCGACGCAAAGCGCCGGTCCGCATCGAGTTCACGGGTAACCAGCGAGAGCCGAACACCCTCGACACCCCGGAGCATGCGGCCCAAAACAGGCTGCACCGGCGTATACATGCGCACAGTATGCTCGTCCGAGTCGCCCCGGAAGAGCGGCGCATGCATGTTGCCGATCTCCCAGCACGAATGCGCGAGCGCAATCGGGTCCATGCGGTCAACTTCGACCAAATAAACCTCGGCGCTGCGCAAGCGCACGACAACCGCCACGGGCACCATGCCCGAACGGTCAATGGCGAGCACGTCGCCGTCGGCAAGACGACCGCCGTCGGCAGTATCCAGCCGAACATCGACCGTGCGCCCCAGCTCCGTCACGCCCACAAACGCGTATACATCAGCCTGGTCCCAATCGAGCAGCAGATCGTCAACTTCAAAGACGCCGCCCAACTTCCGGCGAAGCAGGAGTTCATAGGACGGATCGTTGAGATTTCCCAAGCATGTCGTCGAAACCAAGCGTTCAGGCATACTCTAACCCTCGACCTCGACGAGCTCGATATCAAAGTTGAGGTCCTTACCGGCCAGCTCGTGGTTGGCGTCGAGCGTCACGGCCTCGGGCGTTACATCGATGACCACGGCGGGGACGGGCATACCGCTCGGCGTGGACAAGAAGAGCTTCATGCCCTTCTCAATCTGCTCGATGTTGGGAACCTGTTCGGCCGGGAAGGTCAGAACCATCTCGGGATTGTGCTCGCCGTAGGCATCGGCAGCAGGAATGTGCACGGTCTTCTTCTCACCCACCTGCATGTCGACAACAGCGGCGTCGAAGCCCTTGATCATCTGGCCGGCGCCGCAGGTGAACTCCAGCGGCTCACCGCGATCGTAGGAGCTATCGAACTGCGTGCCGTCGTCGAGCGTGCCGCGATAATGAGTCTTGACCTTCTTGCCCTGGTTGGACATGGAAACCTCCGTGATAAGGGCGGCGCACAACACGGGCCGCCATGAACATATGGCGCTAACTATACCCTAGTCATACAATTTGAAGACAGTTTGCAAAGAAACGCTGCAACCGGAGGAACCATGGCATATCCCGTATTTGACCTACACTGCGACACCGCCGACCGAATCGGCTGGGCCACGCTCGATCTCGACCTACGCTTTACCGCCGGCACCGACGGTTATTTCCCCGGCGACGAAACGCATCCGCAAGATTTCGACCTCATCGAGGGCAACGCCTGCGCCATCTCGCTCGCAAAGATCGGCAACACGCCGTGGGCACAGTGCTTCGCCACGTTTGTCCCCGACGAGATTCCCACCGCCCACGCCGCGCGCTTCCAGGCGCAAATCATGGCGCATATGAGCGGCCAGGCAATGCTCAACCACGACCGCATGGTCAACGTACGCAGCGCCGCAGACATTCGCCCCGCGCTCAAGGACGGCAAGGTCGCTTGCATCCACAGCATCGAAAACGCCACGTTCTTTGCCGAGGACCCCGCGCTGATCGAAGTGCTCAAGAGCTTGGGCGTGCTTATGTCGTCACTCAGCTGGAATGCGCAGGGGCCGCTCGCGAGCGGCCACGACACCCACGCCGGCCTCACCGGCGCCGGCATCGAGGCACTTACGCAGATGGAGCACGCCGGCATGGTACTCGACGTCTCCCACCTCAACGATGAGTGCTTTGACGAGGTTGTCGCCCACGCCACGCGTCCCTTCGTCGCCAGCCACTCCAACTCCCATGCGGTTTGCGGCGTCAAACGCAACCTTACCGACGACCAGTTCCGCACCATTCGCGACATGGGCGGTATCGTCGGCCTCAACTACTGCAGCGAGTTCCTTTCCAACGACGCAACCGACAAGACCGCCGCAGACGTCACCTTCGACCAGCTAGCGGCACATATCGAGCACTGGCTCGACCTGGGCGGCGAGGACGTCATCGCACTCGGCGGCGACTGGGACGGTGCCACGGTGCCCGCTTTCCTCTCCGATGCCAGCAAGATGCCCGAGTTCCAGAACATGCTTTCCAAGCATTTTGGCAAGACCGTGATGCAAAAGCTCTGCAGCGACAACGCGCTTGCCTTCTTTGAGCGTTATTAATTTCACATCCCTTGAGCAGGTCGGCATGCCGAACGGTTGACATGCCGGCCCGTCCCCAATCTGAAGGACCGCTTTTGACGCAGCAGTTTACGATTTCCGTATCCCGACCGCATGGGACGCCCATCCCCGTCGTCGTTACCAAAAAGCGCGTCAAGAACTTCAACCTACGCGTCACATCGAGCGGTGAGGTCCACGCCAGCGCACCGCTCGGCGCCAGTCGCGAGCGCATCGAAGCGTTTGTGAAGCGCAACAGCGCCTGGATTATCAGCCGACTTGCCCAGCGCGAGCAACGTCAGACGACGGCACAGGAGTCGCTCAGCCCCTCGTCCATCATTGCACTTTGGGGCAAGCCCATCACGGTACAGGACGCACTCGATCACAACTTTGCATCACCCGCACCGCGGCCCAAGCAGGCCACCTTCGCAAGTTTTATGGGTGCCGACGAGCCAGACGAACGTCCGCAGGCTAAGTGGAATGCGACCCTCGACGGCTTAACGCCCAGTGAGATCCAAGCCCATATTGACCAGCTCTATACGTCCGAAGTCACATCGGCGCTGCGTGATATGGTGCACGCATACGAAATCGCAATGGGTGTCGCCGTTTCCCGCGTTTCCGTGCGCAGCATGAAAACGCGCTGGGGATCATGCACGCCCAAAACCGGCGCCATTCGCATCGCACGAGAACTTGCCGCCTACCCCGTCGAGTGCCTTGACATGGTTGTCGCCCACGAGCTCGTCCACCTGCTCGAGCCGAGCCACAATCATCGGTTTCACGCGCTGCTCGACACGTACTGCCCCAACAACAGGGCTCTGTCGCAGCGGCTCAAGCAGCCACCCATAGAGACGTATTAGAACCGGTTAGCGCACACGCTCGATCTCGACGCCACAGCTTGCCAAGGGCAGGCCAACAGGCGCCCACGGCTTATCGAGCTTGATGCGCACACCAAGCAGCGAGGGATAACGGCGCAGCAGCATCTGGGCCGTACCTTCAGCTGCCGCCTCGATGAGCTTAAACGTATGCTCGCGCAGATAGCCATCGACATCGTGGCACACCGAGCCGTAGTCAATCGAGGCGTCCAAGTTATCGTGCTCTCCCGCTGCACGCAGGTCAGCATAGAGTACCAAGGACACGATGAATTTCTGGCCCAGCGCGTTCTCTTCGGGATACACGCCGTGGTTAGCAAAAACCTCAAGACCTTCAACGGTGATGCGGTCGGCATGGCGCAGATCGTCATAGTTCACGTGGGGAACCGCCGTTGCGGTGGATATTTCGCCCCTTCCACGGCGGGCGAGCTCGGCGCCTTCAGTCTTGGTTGCATTCTCGGGCAGTTTCTTGTTGCTCATCGCGATCGTCTCCTTCGTTTAGAACCCCGACCGCGCAAACTAACTACACGCGAATCGACAGGTTCTTTTTATCATCGCTCCAGTTGCAAGCATTGCGCGCGGGGCATGCAAAGCAGGCGCGCGACGCTTTGTCGGCTGCATAGAGCAAACGCTCAAGCGGTTGGCTGTTCACGCGCAGCTTTCGATGGCCCAGAATGGCCGTCTTAATGGCTGCGGCATCGGCCGGCTCAAACGCCACGTCATCAGGCATGCCGCCGAGAATTGCATCAGCGACGCGTTCGCTTGCAACATCATGGGATATACCCGATTCATACTGTTCATCTTTGCCGATATCGTGAAGAAGTGCCGTGGCGTAGATGACCTCGCGGTCAAACTCGAGATCTTCCTCGAGATTCTTAATCCACATAATGCGAGCGACATCGAGCAGATGGTCGATACCGTGGCGGCAGAAGATGCGCCCCGATTCCAGCTGAGCAATGTTGCCCAGGTGGCGCCGGAACAGGCCGTTGGCACAGATGTAATCGATACGAGGCATGACGCCAAAAGGCGCCAGGCCCGAAGCCATAAAACCGCGACGCGGCGTCCCCTCGTCAGTATTCGATGTAAAGTCGTTGACGACTCTCATAGTTAGCGTCCCAGCATCCTAAAGAAACGCTCTTCGAGCGCGGGGTCGGTCTCAAAGACGCCGCGGCGAGCGAGCGTCACGGTCTTGGTGCCGGGCTTTTGCACGCCGCGCATGGTCATGCACATATGCTCAGCTTCCATGAGCACAATCGCTCCCTGGGGAGCGAGATAATCCATGAGGGCGTCGGCAACCTGCGCACACAGCTGCTCCTGCAGCTGCAGACGGCGGGCATAAACCTCAACCGTGCGAGCAAGCTTAGAGAGCCCTGCGACACGGCCGTTGGGGATATAGCCAATGGTAGCCTTGCCATAAAACGGCAGCAGATGATGTTCGCACAGCGAGTAGAACGTGATGTCGCGCTCGATAACCAAATCGTTCGAAGCGACGGCAAACGTTTTGGACAGGCGCTCCTCGGCACTCTGGTCCATACCGCCGGCGATTTCGCCATACATACGGGCAACGCGCGCCGGGGTCTCCAGCAGGCCCTCCCGAGTTGGGTCCTCGCCTATGCCCTCAAGCAACAGCTTAATGGCGGCCTCGACTTTTTCCTGATCGACCATCTGGGCCTCACTTTTCCGATTTTGCGTTCGCGCTATGGTACCACGCCCTCCGGCATCGGCCACAAGCTACATAGTATGGGTCGAATAGACCGGATCATCACGCCAAAGTTCAACTGCATCACAAAGCGCAACGCCCTCGCGCTCAGCACGGGTGCGCGTAGCGTTCATGTCGATCACGCGCTGATTGCTCGAGCCCCTAAAGCGCAACGAGATATCGTACAGATCCTGAACGAACGGGCCGTCCACCAACATGTCGAGGCAGGCCAGGATACGGTCCGTCACCTCGGTATGATGACGGCCACCCGGCATAAGCTCCTCGAGCACGTCACCGGTAAAGCACCAAATGGTCTTGCCCGACCCAGCAGGATAGGCCGCACGCACGCGCTCGATAAAGTCAACAAGCCCCGCCTGATTCTCGGGCTCCATAGGCTCGCCACCCAGAATCGTCAGGCCATCGATAAAGGGATGATCGAGACTCTCGATAATCTTGTCCTCGACGGCACGATCGAACGGCTCACCCGCAGCAAAGTCCCACGCGACAGAGTTAAAGCAATTCTTGCACCCACGACGGCACCCGCTCACAAACAGAGAAGTACGAACGCCTTCACCATCAGCAATATCGAAATACTTAATGTTCGCGTAGTTCATAAGTAACTCTCCCGGGAGGCCGGGACATATCTTCCCGTCCTCAAACATTCTCGGCCTTCGGCCTGCGAAACTGCGGGCGGGACGATATGTCCCGGCCTCATGCAAAGGGTAACTCAATGAACGAAGCGAACATCGAGCATAGGGTTCGAGGTCCAATAAAAACTGGGTTGCGGCTCAACCGCCATCGCAAGTAAATCGCAGCTGCAGCTCAAATTATTTCCGCTAAGAACTTCGAGGAGTGAGCAGACCGCGCGCTGCATCTCAGCTACGTTAACTTGGCTGAACCGAGAGGGCCGCTTGGGCTTTTGCTCGATATGAGTTCCGCACGCAAAGAAGGCCACTTAATGTGGCCTTCGTCTTGCGCAGGAC
>URTZ01000066.1 GCA_900550825.1 uncultured Collinsella sp.
ACCGGGCCAAAAGAAGCAGCATTGGCTACAAGCACAAAAAACGTTGTTGATTTTAGCAAAAAATAAGACATGAAAATTAGCAAAAACGGAAAACGCACCAAAGTTCGCAAAAAAGTATTGTAATAATTGCCCTGTTATGAAATAATAGAACTGGAATACTACTTGGATTGCAGCAAGAATACAAGATGCTTTGAAGTTAGAAAGCATGCGCCCCAGAGTATTATAGGAGAAGAACCTTTTTCTTTGCAAGGGAAAAGGGAATAGGAGTTGTGCAGAACATGAAAGAAATGGAGTCGCAGACCAAAACGAGCCTGAAGCTGCAGGCATACCAGTACCTTAAGACCAAGATCCTGAACTGCGAGTACCGGCCCAACGAGTTTTTGAACGAGCAGAAGCTTTGTGCCGAGATGGGCAACATCAGCCGCACCCCCATGCGGGATGCTCTTGGCCGCTTGGAGCAGGAAGGCCTGATCACCATTCTGCCCAAGAAGGGCCTGATGGTTTCCGGCATCACCGAGGAGGACGTGCACAGCATGTTCGAGATGCGCTTGCTGGTGGAGCCTTACGCCCTGCGCACCTACGGCAGCCTGATCCCCCGGGAGCAGCTGGAGGCCTACACTGAGCTGATGCACCACCCCGAGCGGATCGACGACTTCTGCAAATCGGACGATGATTTCCATGAGCTGCTGATGAGCAGCCTGCCCAACAAATATCTGCGCTCTGGCTATGACCGCATCACCGGCCTGAACACCCGTTTCCGCATTATGACCGGCAAGGTGAGCATGATCAATCAGGATCAGACCTGTGAGGAGCATCTGGAAATTCTGAATGCCGCCCTGAGCGACAACTGGAACACCGCCGCCGATGCGCTGCAGCATCACCTTGAGCTGGCCCGCGATAAGGCCGAGGGAGTCATCAAGGTCATCCGGCTGTGGTAAATGAAACGATAAAAACGCTGTATCACTCCTTCCGGCATCGCTGATGCGATGCCACCTCCCTCTCAGAGGGAGGCTTTTGCGTTGGCCGCCGCGTTAAGGCTCCCTCCTGGAGGGAGCTGTCGAGCGAATGCGAGACTGAGGGAGTGGTACAGCGTTTTCTTTTGCTGGAAAGTGTAAAAAGTTCATAGAAATCAAAAGAAAAGTACATTGAATATTGTTTAACAATGTGGTATCCTTAACAACAGAGAGAGCCCGCTGGCAGGCGGGCAGAATGATTTTGGAGGAAAATAATTATGGCTGACCGCATTGTCCTGAACACCATTTCCTACCATGGCCACGGTGCCATTGAGAACATCGTTCCCGAGCTGACCGCCCGCGGCTACAAGAAGGCTTTTGTCTGCTCTGACCCCGATCTGATCAAGTTTGGCGTGACCAAGAAAGTCACTGACCTGCTGGATGCTGCAAACTTCGCCTACGCTGTTTACAGCGAGATCAAGCCCAACCCCACCATCGCCAACGTGCAGGACGGCGTGGCCGCTTTCAAGGCTGCTGAAGCTGACTGCATCGTGACCATCGGCGGCGGCTCCTCCATGGATACCGCAAAGGCCATCGGCATCATCATCAACAACCCCGAGTTCGCGGATGTGCGCTCTCTGGAAGGTGTGGCTCCCACCAAGAAGCACGCTGTGTTCACCATTGCCGTGCCCACCACCGCCGGTACTGCGGCCGAGGTCACCATCAACTACGTCATCACCGATGTGGAGAAGAAGCGCAAGTTCGTCTGCGTGGACACCAACGATATCCCCGAGATCGCTGTGGTCGATCCCGATATGATGTCCTCCATGCCCAAGGGCCTGACCGCCGCTACCGGTATGGACGCTCTGACCCACGCCATCGAGGGCTACACCACCAAGGGCGCTTGGGAGCTCTCCGACATGTTCCACTTTGAGGCTATTAAGCTGATCAGCGAGAACCTGCGTGACTCCGTCGCCGAGGCCAAGTCCGGTCAGCCCGGCTCCGGCCGCGAGGGCATGGCTCTTGGCCAGTATGTCGCCGGCATGGGCTTCTCCAATGTCGGCCTGGGCATCGACCACGCCATGGCTCACACCCTGTCCGCTCACTACGACACCCCGCACGGCGTCGCCTGCGCCATGCTGCTGCCGATCGCCATGGAGTTCAACAAGCCGGTTTGCGCCGAGCGTCTGGCCAAGGTTGCCTTCCAGGAGAAGCTCGGCAGCGTGCTCGCCAAGTCCGAGCGCATTGAGCAGCTCGCGCTCGCTATTGCCCGTGAGGCCCACCTGGGTGCCCACCTGGCTGCCGACGCCGGCCGCGCCGCGCACCTGTGCAAGGCCGACTTGGTGTCCAACGCCGTCGTCGAGTTCACGAGCCAGCAGGGCGTGATGGGCGGTTACTACGCCACCGCGATGGGGGAGAACGACGAGGTCGCCCACGCTATCCGCGATCACTATCGTCCTCGCTTTGCCGGCGACGAGCTGCCCGAGGGCACCGCTGGCTGCATCGTGGCCTGCGCCGATAAGCTCGATACCATCGCCGGTATCTTTGCCATCGGCGAGCCCCCGACCGGCTCTTCCGACCCGTATGCGCTGCGTCGTGCCGCCATCGGCATCATCAACATCCTGCGCGACCGTCTGCCGATCGACCCCACTTCGCTCATCGACTTTGCGCTCGAGCTCTATACCGAGCAGGGCATTGCGTTTGACGCCGCCGAGGTCGCCCAGCAGGTTTGCGACTTCTTCCACGGCCGCCTGGTGAGCATGGCCCGCGACGAGAAGATCCCGGCCGATACCGTTGCCGCCGTCTCCGCGGTGCACATCATTGCCCCGTCCGTCTTCTTCGCCCGCTGCGCCGCCCTCGACGAGGCCCGCAAGAACGACGCCGAGACCTTCGACAACCTGGCGACCGCCTATGCCCGCGCCGCGCATATCTCCAAGCCCGAGCTGGGCGCGGAGTATGACCGCAGCCTGATGGGCGAGGTCGAGCTTGCGCTTGCCGACGCCTCCGAGGCCGCTCAGACCGCCGTCGACGCCGCTCTCGCCGCCGAGGATTACCCGGCCGCGTTTGCCGCTCTGGCAGCCCTGCGCGCGCCCATCGACCGTTTCTTCGACGAGGTTATGGTCATGGACAAGGACGAGCAGCTCCGCGATAATCGCCTTAAGCTGCTCAACCGCTTTGAGGCCGTTTTCTCCGGCATTGCCAACATCGGTGAGCTTGCCCGTAAAAAGTAAGCTAGCCTGCGCGTAAGCGCAAAAGGAGCCCCGCATGGATTGCCCGGTCGCCGCTCGTCCCACCGTTATCGTTATCTCCGACTCGCTCGGAGATACCGCTTGCGAGGTGGTGCTTGCGGCGTCCGGGCAATTTGATGAAGGGGCTTTTTGTGTTTTGCGTCTGCCCAAGGTGAACTCAGTGGAGCAGGTCAAGTCGTTTGTCGGTCCGCGCGTCGATGCTGATCATCGCGATATCGCCGTGTTTCACACCATCGTCGACCCGGCGCTTCGTGCCCGCGTGCTCGACTACTTGGGCATGCTGCATATTCGCTCGGTCGATTTGATCGGACCGACGCTTGCGGTGCTGTCGTCGCTTATTGGTGTTGCGCCCAAAGGTGTGGCCGGTGTAATCCATAAGACAGACGACCGGTATTTCCATCGAATCGAGGCCATGGAGTACTTTGTCGAGCACGATGACGGGCGCGGCTGCGACGATCTGTCTGGCGCCGATATCGTGCTGCTGGGCATATCGCGCACGTCTAAGACGCCGCTGTCGATGTATCTGGCCTATCAGGGCTACAAGGTCGCCAACGTTCCGCTGGCGCACGGTGTGGAGCCGCCCAAGTCGATTTACGAGGTCGATCCGATGCGCCTGTTCGGCCTGATTTCGACCGTCGATGTGATTTCCGAAATTCGCGATAGCCGCCTGGGCGATGACTACGCCCGCGCCGTCGCCGGTTCCTATGCCGAGCCCGAGAGCGTGCGAAGCGAGCTCGAGGAGGGTCGCGCCCTTATGAAGCGCCTGGGCTGCTTTGTAGTGCGTACCGACGGCAAGGCGATCGAGGAGAGCGCCTCCGAGATCATCGCTCACCTCGATGAGATCCAGGAAGCAAGGGCCCGCCGAGCCGCCCGCCGCGCCCAGCAGCAGTAACTACTGAGCAGCTAATTTGGGACGTGTCTCTATAGTATTGTCAACTCTCATGGGACGAGCCCGCCCTCCTCGAGTCGCTCGGGAGGCTCGGCGTTGCAGAGCCAGCGAGGCCGGACGGGGATTACCTCTTCGTGATGGAGGGGAACCCCGGCGCTGGAGGGCGACGGGGAGGCGCCTCGGGTGCAGCTACACAAGGGGGCCTGTCCACGAGGTCCACGTGCGGGAAGTCAATTAATTTACCGTTCAAAAAGGGGGCAATGTGGGAAAGGGCCAAGCCGACTATTGAAATGACGATAAAGACGAGGCATCCTGATGTATGTCGGAATATAGATAGGACAAAACGTATCATCTATATCGCTTCTATGAAACCCGATGCAAGTTCTTCTCAATCTCGAAATAGATTGAAGGCATTGAGAGGAACTTTATACTACAAAAATCGTAGGTCTGCCACCTAGACAGAAGAAGTGATTTTGTATGCGGAATCTTGCATTTTGAAAACCGGTGCCAACTATGAGGTGTGAGTCGGGCTCGGTAAAGCGCGGGGGAAATGAGATAGGCTGCGCGTCATCAGAGAGTGGCGCGCAGCCTATTGACCTGCTTTCGTATGACGGATGCTTTAGAGGATCCAGGGGCCAAGTGGGTTGCCATCTGCGGAGCAGTCTTGAATCGTTAGGATAGGATTTTGAAAGGGCTGTCTCTCCCTCCACGCCTTCAAGTGATAGGTGCAGACGCGGTCGTAGTGGATTTTTTTGTATGCGCGCGATATCTCTTTTACAGCCTCCTCTTTGCTGGAATATTTTCCTGGAGCATGTGCAACAGATGTGCATGCGATACCGTCGATCCAGCCAGATTGGGGTCCGAGGTTAAAGCTCGAGATTATTGTCAAGACACCATTGAGGCCAGCTTGCAACAAATCGTTCTGTATTCGTTCAAATGCTGATTGGTTGTTGGTTCCAAGGCCAATCATTCCAATTGCAGAGAGATATCCGCTATCAGTGAGTTTATCTCCTGCACCTCGAATAACCTTGCTTGTGATGATGAGGCCATCTGGACCGCCATCGCCAACGAAGGGGTACGGTACGTCTTCTGGGATTGGCAGCAAAGGAGGATTCACCGTAATGAGCTCATAGCTGCAAGAGCTTTCGATATTGTTTAGTGCGTTGTAGAGACTTCCGGTTAGAATAGTTAAATCTTCGCTAATACCATTGACCAGTGCGTTTAGTTGGCAGATTTCTGAGGCGATTGGATTGATATCTATCGCTGTGACTTGCATTCCAGATTTTGCCAGTATGAGTGCCTGGATGCCTGGTCCAGAGCAGAGGTCTAAGGCATTCTTTCCGGGGGATGGGCTTAGCCGACGAGCGAGCCCAATTGAATCAGAGCCAAAATATAGTAAGGGCGAGGGTGATGGCGCATCGGCAAAAAGCCAGATGCCATGATATCGGATTAGAGATAAACCGGAAAGGGAGGCATTGCCACTGTGCTCGCTTAGCAGCCCGAGTGAGGCTATGGTTTCGACAGTGCCTTTCAGCAGTCTTCTTTTTGCCACTTCTGAATCGAGATCAATCTCTCCACCTAGCATCAGGAAGGAGACGAGCTCTTGATGCTCCCTGTCAAGTTGATCCCAGATGCGATGCGCGCATTCAAAAGGATCTATAGATATGTCAAGTGTGTCTAAAAAATCTGTTACTCCAAGAGTGTCCAATCTACGGAGTGGATTACTCGAGAGCGAATTTAAAGAGGGTAGCACTTCAATCATGTATATCAGACCCATTTCCGATAAAGGTAGTCTCGAATTTAGTCTCGACAATCAAGTCGGCTGCCAGTTTAGGAGCCAGCTTTGCAAGACAGGTCTGTGCCTCTTTCGAGAGGGCGATGTCTTCGCAAATCTCGCATTGAGAGAGGTAGCTTGAGCGCCCAAATGAAGAAAGGCCTCCGCTCGTGCGCAAGTGCTTCAGCAGTCCTCCTGGTCCTATGTATTGTATGTAATTAAGTAGGAGCAGCTGCAGTTCATTAATGTCATCCGTCAGATTGATTTTGCCAAGATCGAAAAGCCAAGTTCCCTCTGCATTTATTCCGCAGCAGGGTGAAAGATGGCAGTTTGGGGAAATAACGAAGTCTTGGCCGCAGTCGGAACAGTGTGACGCTAAGAGACGTGCCTGCGGTCGCGCATTTTGGTTGAGACTGAGATTTCGTGCGCGCCCAATTCGCGTGATGCCTGAATCCGTGATGAAGCGGGCTGGCGCGCGGGGAGTCTGGGTATTATCGTCGAACTGATGCAGGAGTGGAATGTCTTCATTAAGGTACTTGCACAGGTATGCCGGGCTGATTGTACTGTTGTTATCTCTGCAGACCGCAATGCCGAGAGTTTGAAAGCCCATTGTTTTTGCTGAGTTCCAAAGGTTGCGCACATTCTCGAGGGGTATATATTCCGCATGAAAGTCGTCGCAGCTGATATTGATTTCGTCAAGGCCACATGACTTCAATTCGTTGAGGAGCGTTTCTGCGTCTCTTTCGCTTTTCGCCCACCACGCATTCGTTACAATTCGAGTAAAGAGTCCTAAAGAATTCGCATATGCGATGGCCTCGAGAAGGTCATCGCCAAGAAGGGTGCATTCTCCGCCCGTAAACACAACAACACCACTTCCGACGCATACTTCGGCGAAGCTATCGATGAATTGCTGCATTTGGGGAAGAGTAAGCCTGTCACTGTTGTTCGGAGTGCAGCTCATCAGACAATGATCACACACAGCGCCACATCTATATGTTGTTATAAATGTCAGCATTCGAGGTCTGCGGAACAGCACGTGCTGCGAGCTTTCGGAAATCATGCCGCGAGCAAACGGGCGTCGGTGATTACCAAGGTGCCTTCGTTCTCGGAGTAAGTAACTTCGAATTCGACGGAGCGATAAGACCCGCGGGCGACCCCATTGGAAGCCCCTTCGGGGTTGATGGTATTGGAGCTGGAATTCTTGATTGCTGTTTTAAGCACGGCTGCTTGCCTCGCCGCACTCAAGCCCTCTTGATCAAATTTCCTGAAAACAGAAGTTTGTTTGTACGATTCCGATAGTTCAACAACATCAGGTTTGTTCATAAAAATAGCTGATCCATAGCCCATTGTGTTGACGTCGTACTTAAGGTTGGCGTTGTTTTGAGCATTCGCGTTTGCGTTTGCCATTGCGTTTGCGTTCAGAATGATGTTTGCGTTCGTTACTGCGTTTGCATTAAGTACAACGTTTACGAGAGGTATCGTTTGCGGATCAGCTTCGGTGTCCTCGTCATAATATGCAAGTTGGATACGACGATATACTGCGCGTGCAACGGGGACACGCGCCTCCTTTTCGGTTGACTCCACCAGTTCGTACAGAGAGACTTTTCGATTTCCCGCTTTGATTTGGAGGTCTGTAATTCCATATTTCTGGAATACGGCACGAGGCTGAGCTTCGAAATCGCGTCTTGCGTCGGTAGATTGTTCCGCGTCCGCGACCAGTTTTTCAAGGATGCTAAGCTGGGACTGTATTGAGAGTTCGTTTAGGTGGTTCACATTGTCCATAGCGGTGACCTCCAATGTTGAATAGCTGTCTTGAAAGACTACGTCATGCTAGTGTCGGTATCGATTTGATACTACGAACAAATTAGAACTAAATGGATATAGTTTCCATACTAATCAAAACAAATTTGCATTCAACTTTTTATTTATACTTGA
This sequence comes from uncultured Collinsella sp., assembly GCA_900550825.1. Classification (GTDB taxonomy): domain Bacteria; phylum Actinomycetota; class Coriobacteriia; order Coriobacteriales; family Coriobacteriaceae; genus Collinsella. The sequence continues at coordinate 7,801 of URTZ01000066.1, forward strand.
TTTAAGGCGGAGTGGAATGTGAGCGCGCAAGGAGATGCGGAATCGATGAGAGCCTCAAAAAAAATTACTGCAGTGTTATCATCTTTCATCCTCTCTATTCTTCCATTTCTGATTCTATGGGCGGCTTGGTCAGTCCTCCCTGATACAATTCCCGCTCATTGGAGTGGGGGCGTGGTTGATCGATGGGGTAATAAGCTTGAATTGCTGGTTGTTCCGCTGTTTTCTCTGATTGGTTCTATTGCAATTTCTGTGTACCTTATTGTTTCCACGCGGCGAAGAGAGTTCGCGGATTTCTCTGTTCGAATGCGACGGGACTTTGTTGCGTGCTATATTTCCAGTCTTCTTTTATCGACAACCTGCTCAGTGATAATTGCCGTTTGGGTTCAGTTGATTCTTACGCAAAGCACTGCGGTTGATGGGGGGCTTGGACTATCGATCCTGTATTCCCTTCCCGGGCTATATGTGATCTTGTGCGCTTTGCCGCCTTTTTATGCGAGCGGCGAGAGCAAAAAGGCAGAGCGCCTGATAACAGTTCTTATTGGCTGCGCGGAGATTGTTCTTTGTGGAATAGTGCTTGAAGGTTCGGCTGCCTCTTATGCGATGATTGGACTGATGATTCTGTTCTGTGCGTTTGAGATTGTGTCACAGGTGAGGGATAGCCGGTCCTTATGAGTTGAATTACGCGCGTGCGGATATAAAGGGTGGCATGTTAAGCTGGTCGTTTTCTCGTTCTGGGACATTTGCAGTAGGATGAGTGGGACTAGGCGCGCTGCGGTGTGATGGTGAAGGTTGAGACTTGTATCGCTGCTAATCCGCTGATGCACATTTTGCTATTGGGCTTGAAGGTGGGACCGGCAGGCCTTTGTTTGGGTTGTTCTGGTCGTCCAACGCGTGTTGCACGGCTTTATATTGTTACGCTCGTTCGGCGCTCCGTTGGAGCATTTCCGGGTTTGTCGGCATCATGACTTGGCCAAGTGACACGCTTGCCGGGACGGTTGTAACGCCGCGCCGGTTCCGTGTGCTCCTTTGTTGTTGGCCTGTCCAGCCGGGGGCGGATTCGGCCTCATGTTGTGGCGCACGGCCTTCAGGGGCTTCCCCTGGCGAGTTATGTTCGTCCGTATGGGTAAGGGTCGGGTTGAGCTGACAATCCCGTGTCGGAAGGGGCTTGCACCGTGCGCGCGATGACAGAGATTGAGTGGCTGGACGGCCGTGTGACGAAGGTGCCGGAGCTCGCCCTGGGCGATGCGTTCGGCGAGAGCGTCCAGGCGGAGCTCGATTTCGGGTTCGACGATGTGTTGGAGGGCCTTTGGGTCGAGGTGCGCCATCATGAGCCGGATGAGGACTCGGACGGCGACCCGCGCGGGAGGGGCTGCGCACTGTACGCGGACTGCCGGTACAGCCTGGTCGAACCGTCGGACCTCGACCGTGTCTTCTGCATCCTTTACGAGGGGCAGCCGAGGGTCTGCCGCGCCGCGGGGGAGCTAGGGCCCCCGCGGCGGCGGTGAACGCGGCCGCTGCGTGGGAATTTGGGATGGGGGCGGGTTCCGAAACGCCTGCGGAGGGGAGAACCCCGTTGGGCGGGGACTATTCGTGATGCTTGATATCGCATTGCAGTATGGAAGCACGGATCATCTTCGCGATGGTCCGACCGGTTGATGGGCTAGGACGCGCATTCAGCAGGGAAGGGGATGGCTTTTAATGCCGCTTTTGGCTTATGCGTGCCGCGCTCCGCGTATGGCCATCCTGCGGTGCTAAAGCATTCTTGAAGTCTGTTAAGTGAATTCGTTTTAATCGCGCACGTGGCCGTTT
>URTZ01000067.1 GCA_900550825.1 uncultured Collinsella sp.
GCGCCGAGGAGACGCGACCCTGGGGAGCGTCGCACGACGGCGCTCGGCGACCCGGCGCGAGAGGCCCAGCCCGGCGACCACGGCGGAGCGATGGCGACTTCTGGAAGCCATCGAGCGCAGCCGTTCGGCGGGCTGGGCCGGCGTGAGCGGAGGCGGACGAAACGCGACCCTGGGGAGCGTTGCCAGGGAGCCGCAGCGAGAGCGACGCCGTGCGTCGCGGGGGTCCCGCCCATAAGCGGGACCCATCGGCCGCAAGGCCGATTGTCACGCCTCGGCCCTCTCGACCTGCGCGTCGGGGAGGAGTCGGCAGTAACCTCTCCCCGATCCACAATGGAGACCTAAAGCCGCTCGTAGGCCCTCTTCACCAGCTCGCCCATAAGCTGCCTTCGCTTGCCTAGGAACTCCTCATAATCGAGGTCCTCAAACCCAACAGGCAGGGCATGCTCCTCGCAGTTGCGGCGATACTCGTCCTCCCCCAGCGAGTCGCGGTACTTCCTGACGTACTCGCTCGGGGCGTCGTCCGAGATGTAGATGTTGTTCTGGTAGTCTACGAGGGTGAAGTTGCCCCTGTTGCTGCGCTGCGAGAGGTAGCCCCTGGACTTCAGGTAGTTGTCCGGGAACAGGTGGTGTTTGTCCAGCGCCTTCTTCGAGCCCGACGAGCCCATGAGCAGGAGCTGGGACAGCGGGGCCGTGCTGAACAGTGCCTTGGTACCGAGCACGACCTGAGCCGCGACGAAGCCCCACCAGGTCGGGCCCGTCGCCTCGTTTGCGTCGAGGGAGCTGGGCAGCGAAATGGAGAAATAATCGTCCGTCATGATGGCGGCGAGCCTACGGTCGAAGTACGCCCGGAACTCGTCGGCAGTATCAAGGCACGAGACTTCGTTAAGCTGCTGCTCGAACTCGGATTCGAAGGATCCCACATAGAGCCCCGTTATGGCTGCGGCGAAATACCAGCGCCGTACGAGCCCGCGCACAGCCAACGGCTCCATGTCGAACTCATAGCGCCCGATAAGGTAGAACGCATAACAGAACATGAGCGCGTTGCCCGACCCCACCTGGTCGGAGCAGACGTAGCCCGCCTCCGCCAGCGTGTTGATGAAGGCATGCCAGTTGTTCAAGTCGAGCACGAGATCGAGGGCGCGACCGAACGTGGCAAAGTTCTCGGCTCGCGTCTCGGGCGTCGTTTCCTTTGTCTTGAGATCTCGCCCGCGAAGAATCTGGTAGGCATAACGCAGGCGACCCCTCTTGAACCCCACGCCCACCGTGGCGCGAATGATATGCGTCGGCGAGACGGTCATGAGCGGGTTGTACGAGGTGCCCTTTGCGGGCGCATGGCTCATGGCGCAGAACTCCTCTATACGCTCCCTCATGGCAGGTTCGTAGACCGAAAGCAGGGTCATGATGAAGTCATCCTGCTTAAGCGCCTGCCCTTGCGAGTTCACACGCACGAAGATGTCCGATACGGTCTCCTCGTCAGCCGATTCGGAAATCTCCAGCGTCGGCAGAAGATAGCGCTCAAGCCCGAGTAATGCGTTGAGCCCGCTCTCGACGGCGTCCTCGCCGCCGTCGTCGAGTTCGGGTTCTCCCTTTTTGGCATTCGCCTCGTTAAGGCGCTTGATGAACGCCCTGCGATAGGCGCTCAGCTTGTTGTCGTGGTTCGCCGCGAAGGCCTCGGATACGTCGGGCACATAGCGCGAATCCTTCTCGGTCGAGGCGTCGGCATTCTTGAATGAGCGTGCGATGGGGTCGTAGGCGATCTTCACCGTTCGCTCCCTGAAGTTCTTGTCTCGCACGGGTACGCCGTACAGAGAGCTCAAGAGGGCAGTGAGCCTCTGCTGTCCGTCGATGACAAGGGACTTGGGGACGGCATACACCTTTTGGTTCGAGCCTATGGCAGACTTCTTGCCCGCATCATCGCTCGGAGAGTCCCACAGCATCACATAGCCGATAGGGTATCCGCGAAGCATGGAATCAAGCAGGTCGCGAACCTTTTCATTGCCCCACACGAAGGGTCGTTGCAGGTCGGGCAGACCGATCTTGCCCGTCTGAACATCCTTCAGGATGTTACCGACCTCCAGCGATATGGGATTGTAGATAGAGTTGGGCACTATAGTTCACCGACCTTCTTGGCGTACAGGTTGAAAAGATGGGCGACTATCTTCTCCTCGTCCCCGCCGAAGTCGACGCCATAGGCGGCTTCGACGGCGGCGTCGAGCGCCTTGTGCGCTGTCATCAGCTCGGGGAAGAACGTCTCGTTCTTGGGATCGTACATGTCCGCGAGCGTCGCACCTTCTTGGGCATCCCGAGCGTCGAGCACGGCTTGGGCGCAGCGTTCAACCTCGTTCCTTTGCTCTTCACTGGGCTCGGGCCAGACGAAGTTGTTGTAGACGATTCCGCCGGAATAGCGGTAATCGGATTTGAGCCGCCCCGCGACCGTGCGCATCCATGCGTTGTGGAGCTGTGACTGAAGGACGCCAAAGTGATAAAGCGTCGCATTGGGTATTAGAAACACCAAGTCACTGCACAACGTCTCAGACCCGACAAACCCCATAGGTATATACCTTCTACGCTCTGACGAGACTTTGGGGACAATGATGGCAGTCGAATTAGGAATGATTTCGGTACCGAAATGGTTTGGCCTCTCGGCTGCTTTCAAGGTCTGCTTCCTCGAGCTACTCAGGCGATAGTTTCTAACGTTCTCGATTCTCTCCCTACAACAAGGAAGGCCCTTGAGATCGGCCCACGAAGCCTCCCCCAACCACAGGCACCATCTCTCAATACCCCGTATGAACTCCTGCGATCCAAGCCATTTATGAAAGTACTTCTCAGCCGCGGGCTCTTTCGAAAGGAACGCCGCCTTCTCCTCCGTTGTGAACAGATAGTTGCCGCCATCAATCGGTTGAGAGCCGATACCGATAGCGGGCACGTCCGACAAAGGCTTGCTTCTGTTCCAGATGAAAGCGTCGGGCGCGTTCTTCAGATAGGCGTTGAGCCGAGGAACGGCAATCCGGTCTTCGTCAGAATCGGGCGTCGCATGATAGAAGAGCGTCTTGTTCCCCGTTTCGCGGGAGAACCCGACGATGACGCAGAACACGTGTGCCTTGTCCGCCGCCTCGTTGTCCCAGCGGAAGGTGTTGTGTGCGAAATCGATATGGATGCCCATGTCATGCAGGGGTTTCCAGAGGTTGGCGACCTGCTCGCCCTGACATATCGAGTTGGTAGAGACCAGGGCGCAGCGCGTGCGCTTTCCCTGCGTGAACCTCGCGGCCTTCATGTACCAGGCCCCGCAGTAGTCGATGTTGCCTGCGTTCTTCGCTCCATCGAAGACCTCAAGGAGCTCTGCCTTCTGCTCCTTGGATTGGTTGCGAGCACCCAGGAACGGCGGGTTGCCCACAAGATAAGTAAGGTCATCGGGGAACACCTCGGACCAATCGGTCTTGAGGGCGTTGCCCTCATGGAGGTTGCTGAGGCTCCTGAGCGGCAGGAAGTCGAAGTCATAACCGACGTATATCTCCTGCGTCTTTCGGAGCATCTGCTCCTCGGTGATCCAAAGGGCGGTCTTTGCGACCGAGACGGCGAAGTCGTTAATCTCGATGCCGTACAGTTGATCGAGAGAAACGCGGACGGGGCTATCCTGCGCAATGACGAGGGACGTCTGCCCCGCGTTGCCGGTCTCCTCGCTGAGCTCGTCCTCGATGATTCGGTTCTCGATGGTGCGCAGCTGCCGGTACGCCTCGGTAAGGAAGTTGCCCGAGCCGCACGCGGGGTCACCGATGGTGATGGAGGCCACCTTGTCGTGTAGCCTCGCCAGGGCCTGCTTGCGCTTGGCAGCTGTCTTCTCGCCCTCGGCCTCGTGCAGTTCATCCCACAGCTCGTCGAGGAAGAGTGGCCTGAGGCAGCGCTCGATATTCTCGACGCTCGTGTAGTGCATGCCCCCGGCGTGGCGCGTCTCGGGGTTCAGCGTGCCCTCGAACACGCCGCCGAAGATGACGCCCGAGATCTCGCGCCAGTCAAAGTCCTGGGACGCGTCAGCGATGGCCTCGAGGATCTCCGAGGTCATCTGCGGGACGATGATGGAGGAGTCGGCGAACAGACCGCCGTTCACGTAGGGGAAGGCCGCGAGGTCCTCGTCCATGTACTCATCCCTCTGCTCTAGGGGCGTGTCGATCGTCTCAAACAAATCGACCAGTTTTCGGCGGAGCTTCGCGGGGTCTCCCTCGCAGTACCTGCCGAACGCCTGGTGCGATTGCAGGAGGACGGCGTCCTCGGCGTAGAGCAGGAAGATGATTCGGGTGATGAGCACGTTGAGGGAGCGCTGCTCCTCTTGCGCCCGCTCGTCCTTCTCCTCAATGTGGTGGTACTGCTTGGCGAGGGCATCGTAGAGCCTGGAGACGTAGGCCCCGGCCTCGATGGAAAGCTGCTGCTCCTTGTGCAGGCGGCTCGTCTCGTTGGAGGTCAGGAAGGACAGAAGATACAGGCTGTCCGGGAGCTCTTCGAGGGAGAACTCCTGCACGGTATCCTCGGGCCGCTCGTTGTCGAGGTCGTAAAGGCGAAAGGTCCCGAAGTTGCACGTCATCACCCAGCGGGGGCGCTCGGAGTATGGCAGGTGCCGCGCGTACCACATGGCCTGCTGGAGCGGCGTCTCCATGCCGCCGTTTCTGGGCTCGGGCTTGTCGAGGTCGATACCCCACGACTTCTGCTCGCACAGGAAGTTGTGGTCGGAGACGAACACGTCGATGCGGCGGCCTCTCACCTTCCGCTCGAAGTCGACGAAGCTGTCTATGGTGTTGGACGGGATGCCCAGGACGTTGATGAGCAGATCTACCCAGAACTTTTGCGTGTCCTGCTGCTCGTTGTTGGAGCCCGCGGGGATGGCGGCAAGGCGCTTCTGCCACCGCTTGACGAACTCTTTTGCCTCTTTCTTGCTGGCAGGCATACCGGACCTCCTGCGTCGTTGTCACTTTCGGACAATTTTAAGGGGTAAAAGCCCTCTTCCAAGCGGAAGGGCGAGTTTTCAACGGTCCACGGTGCCGCAGGGTCCCAGGCGAAACCCGAAGATGCCGGGGGCTGTTGGAAACTCGCCCATCTCACAGCAGCGTCACCCTAGGTTTTCAACGCTTTCCATGGCCGAAGGGCTTCTTATAAGCCCGTAGGCTGTGGGAAGGGTTGGAAACCGGACTTTGGGCATAGCCCTTCACAAAAAAACTTTCTACCCAAATTCTACCCAACTGACGTTAACGATGCCCTTATATAAGAAAACAGGTCAGACGATTTATACCGTCTGACCTGCAATTTCTTCTGGTGCCCCCGGCGCGATTCGAACGCGCGACACCCGCTTTAGGAGAGCGGTGCTCTATCCCCTGAGCTACGGAGGCATGTTGTACTAGTGTAGCAGATTTACTGCATCGCAATACGTCGCATGACTAGACTTCGAAGTTGCGGTGGAATAGTTCCTGTCTGAAGCATCTAAAGCCGTATTTAGGAACTATTTCACCGCAACTTATGAGGAGCTAGTTACCTTTGTGGAAGAGGTTTTTGATAACGGAGGGGATGCTCTTGGCGCCCTTGGTCGTTACGTCGATAAAGTCGGGCGAACGCACGAGCTTATCCTCGTCGACGTACTTGCGGACCGCGCGAAGCGTCTCTTTGTCGTCGCGCGTCGAAAACGTAAAGTGACCGTTGTCCTTGGTGAAGATGGCAAAACGCGTAATCTTCTTGGTGCCGCGCAAAACCTCGGCGGCAATATAGTCGACCTCGTCCCACGGGATTTGAATATAATCCTCGGGATTGCGCTCGTTATAGTACTCAAACGCCTTATTGCCCACCATCACGTTACCGTGGCTGGTAAGCCCCATCAGGCAGGTTGCCGGCGTTGCCAGATCGACCGTGCTGTTCTGAGATTGCGCCATGCGCGCCTCGCCCTCCAAATAAAACAATCGGACCGCATCCAGTGTACCCACCGGGTGCGGTCCGTTTCAATGGCTCAAAAGCCCTTGCCTAGCAATTCTCGGTCTTAAGCCGAAACGTGCTTACATGAAGCCGCAGACGCGACCGATGATGCCGATGGCGAAGAGAGCCAGGATGATGACGATCGGGCTGACCTTCTTCTTGAGGAGCTTGCAGACCAGCAGGGTCAGGCACACGGCGGCAAGGCCGGGGATGAGCTGATCGAGGTTGGCCTGAAGCGTGGTGACCTTCACCTGATCAAGGGCGTTAGCACCGATGGAGTTATACATCGTCAGTGCTTCCTTGACACCCTCAGAACCGGAGGGCAGGTTAGCCCAGTCGATAAAGGCGCCAGCAGACTGCGTAACCTTGGAGACGACCGGGGTGAAGGAGATGGACACCCAGCGCTCGACCAGGGCGCCGATGATGAACATACCCAGAATGGAAGCACCCTCGGTGACCTTGCCCATCAGACCGCCGGAGAGGTCCTTGGCGATGGAGGAGCCGACCTTGTAGCCAAACTCCTGCGTGTACCACAGGAAGGCGTAACGGATGATGTTCCACGCGAAGAAGAACAGCAGCGGACCGGCGATGCTGCCGGACAGGGCCAGGGAAGCGCCCAGAGCACCCAGAATCGGGCGAAGGGTGAACCAGAAGGCGGGGTCGCCGACACCGGCGAGCGGGCCCATCATACCGACCTTGACGCCCTGAATGGCGACGTCGTCAATCGGGGCACCGTTGGCGCGCTCCTCCTCGAGAGCGAGGGTAACGCCAATGACGGGGGCGGAAACATAGGGGTGGGTGTTATAGAACTCCAGGTGGCGCTTAAGAGCGGCAATCTGGTCATCCTTGCTGGTGTAGAGCTTCTTGATCGCAGGGATCATTGCGAAGCACCAGCCGCCGTTCTGCATACGCTCGTAGTTCCACGAGCCCTGAAGGAACTGATGACGGAAGCAAACCTTCTTGCGGTCAGCCTTGGTGAGCTGAATCTTGTTCTCTGCCATATGTATCACTCCCCTCCTACTCGTAATCGTTCAGAATGTCGCCGAGCGGGTCACCGGAGCCGCCGCCCATGCCGCCACCCTGCTTGGCCAGATCCTTAAGGCCAAGGTAGATGAGGGCAAGGGAGATGCCGATGAGGCCAAGGGCGATCAGCGTGAGCTGAGGGATGGCAGCAAGGACAAAGCCGAGGATGAAGAACGGCCAGGTCTCCTTGGTGGCCATCATGTTGATGACCATGGCGTAACCGACGGAAGCGACCATGCCGCCGCCGACAGCCATGCCGCCGGACAGCCAGTCGGGCATAGCGTTAAGCGCGTTGGTAACAGCCTCGGCCGGGATGATGCACAGAAGTACTGCCGGGATGGCGATACGAAGGCCCTGCATGAGGATAGCAGCGTACTGCCAGCGCTCGATGCCGGAGAAGTCGCCCTTCTCGGCGCAACCGTCCATGGCGTGAGCGATAGCGGTAGCCAGGGTACGGCAGATCATGGTCAGGAACAGACCAGCGACCGACAGCGGGACGGCGACGGCGATGGCGGCGGTAACGGCCTTTGCCGAATCGGTGGCGCCACCGTTGAGGGCGAGCACCATGATGATCGAAGAAGCGACCGAGGCCAGAGCGGCGTCAGGCGCGACAGCGGCGCCAACGTTAGCCCAGCCAAGGGCCATCATCTGGAGCGAACCGCCCAGGAGGATGCCCTCCTGAAGGTGACCGGTTACGAGACCGATAAGCGTGCATGCCACGAGCGGCTGATGGAACTGGAACTCATCCAGAATGCCTTCCATACCGGCAAGCAACGCGACAATCGCAACAAGCAGAATAGTGATTGCAGACATGTATCGGACCCTCCTTTACTATGCTTGAGCGGCCAGTTCGGCCTTAGCTTTCTTCAACATGGCGTCGAGATCCTCGGAGGAATCCGAAGGAACCTTGCGGACCTCGAACTTGACGCCCTTGGCCTTGAGGGCCTCGAGAGTCTTGACGTCGTCATCGCCCATAGCGACGGCGTTGGTGACGACGACCTTGCCCTTGGAGTGAGCCATGGAACCGATGTTGACTTCCTTGATGTCGACGCCGGCCTCGATGGCCTTGAGCAGATCCTGCGGGTTCTCAAAGAGCAGCATGGCCTTGGTGTCACCAAAGCGCGTGTCCTTGACGACCTCGGCCATCTTCTTGATGGGCACGACGTTGGCATGGACTCCCGGAGGGGCAGCCTGCTCGATCATGGTCTTGCGGAGCTCGTCGTGAGCAACGCCGTCGGAAACCACGATGATGCGGTTGGGGTTGATCTGCTTGGTCCACGTGGTGGCCACCTGACCATGAAGCAGACGGGTGTCGATACGGACGTGGGCAATCTTGATGTGCCCGTCGCCGATGACCGTTCCCGGAGGGATGGCGCCTGCAGGAGCAGCGGCGGCCGCAGCCGGCTTCTTCTCCTCGGGCTCCAGAGACTCGGGCTTGACGCGCACGCCAGCCTTAGCCTCAGTCACGAGATGTTTTGCGATCGCATGTGCAGTGTTCTTTGCGTCAAAGCGCTGCGAATATGCCTCGATGAGCATAGGCAGGTTGACACCGGTGACGATAGCCCAGGAATCGTGGCCCTCGATGAGCCCGCTGATCTGGTTGAACGGCGTGCCGCCCCACAGATCAACGAGGAAGAGCACCTGCTCCTGGTCCTCGAAGGAAGCGACTGCTTCCTCGACCTTGGCGCGGAAATCGTCGGGGCCCATGCTCGGCTCGAGCGAGACCACGGCAACAGACGGCTGATCGCCAAAGACCATCGAGCCCGTCTGCTTGATTCCAGCTGCCAAGTCCCCGTGGCTAGCAAGAACAATACTTACCATCACATAACCTCCTTTTTGTCTACGTATTTCCTACACGACATGAAAGGAGTATACCTGTTTGGATTGTGGAATTATAGCTAAATTCGCAAAAGGTTGGATTATTTGTTTAAACGTCTAAGTTTGTTACAAATTGATTACATTGCTGGTTTACAGCTCATTGCCTGATAAAACGTGATTTGCCGATTGTTTCCAAAGACATATACAGGCGCACTGTTCGTTAAAACCGCTTTTAGGTGGATCCCAATGCGCCTGCGTGCCGCCATTTTGTTTAAACAGACATGACTTGACTAACCGAAGCAAATATGTTTAGAACTCTAGCCCATGCAGTCATTGGATGTTAGGCGATGTGGAGTGGGTTGGCGGCGTCGACGGCATCGGGTGCGTCGGAGAGGCCGTCAGGAGCAGCGTCTGCCGGGTCCTCGTCGGGAGTCTCGATCTGTTTGATCATTACCTCTTGGCCCTGCAGCAAATAGGTCTCGCCGCTACCGCAATGGGGACAGGTCTTGCCGTGCTCGACCGTCGCGTAGTCGCGGCCGCACGCCTCGCAATGTGTCACGGCCTCGACGGGCTCCACGATAAGCTCCGCGCCCTGCGCGATAGGCTTTTTATCTGCTGCCCAGCGCCAAGCGTCGAGTAGCAAGTCGGGAACGACGCCCGAGACCTCGCCCAACAGCAACGTTACGCTCGAAACGCGACGCACGCCATGAGCGCGCGCTACATTCTCGACATCGCGAATAATGTGATAGACGATTCCGAGCTCGTGCACTTTTAATTCCTTCCGCCGTTCTACCGAACGGCGGTCG
>URTZ01000068.1 GCA_900550825.1 uncultured Collinsella sp.
GTTGCGGGGCACTTGCGTTTGCCCAGATAAAACCGACCAAAATAAACCTGTCCCTATTTGGTAGGCCGAAGTGGATAAACCCTGCTCCCAACCGCCGAAGACACACGTAAGTGACATGTCCATGAGGGTATAATTTGCACCGTATGTCTGCACAACGCCTGTGCGCGTACGGTTTTATTCGGGCTACCGTCCATTTCCGTGGAGGCACGGTTCGGCGGCCCCAACAAGAGAGGGGTTCTATGTATAAGATCCTGGAGAAGACGCAGTTCTCTGAGAAGGTGTTCAAGTTCCGCATCGAGGCGCCTGCAATCGCCAAGCATGCGCACGCTGGACAGTTCCTCATGGTTCGCGCCAACGAGACGGGCGAGCGTGTCCCGTTTACCCTGGCCGGCTGGAACGGTGACGAGGGCTGGGTCGAGTTCATCTTCATGGTGATCGGCAAGACCACCGAGATGCTTTCCACCTACGAGGCCGGCGAGTCGCTGCGCGACGTCGTGGGCCCGCTGGGCGTTCCCACCGAGATGGCTGAGGGCCCCTGCGCCGTCATTGGCGGCGGCGTCGGCCTGGCAATTGCCTTCCCGGTCGCCAAGCACCTGGTCGAGACCGGCCACGAGGTGCACGCCATCATGGGCGCCCGCACCAAGGACCTCCTGCTTATGGAGGACCAGTTCCGCGAGCTCCTCGACGAGGACCACATCCACATCACCACTGACGACGGCTCCTACGGCGAGCAGGGCGTTGTCACCGCTCCGCTGGAGCGCCTGCTGCAGGACAAGGCCGTGAGCCAGGTCTTCTGCGTCGGCCCCGTTCCGATGATGAAGTTCTCGACCCTCACCGCCCAGAAATACGACACCCCCATCACCGCGTCCCTCAACCCCATCATGGTTGACGGCACCGGTATGTGCGGCTGCTGCCGCGTCGAGGTGGGCGGCGTGACCAAGTTCGCTTGCGTCGACGGCCCCGACTTCGATGCCACCCTGGTCGACTGGGATGACCTTCGTGCCCGCCAGGCCGCTTACCGTTCCGAAGAGGGCGAGTCCCTCAAGGCCTATGAGGAAAAGAGCTGCGCATGCCACTAGTTAACGGTCGTTTCGTTGCCGATATGAAGTCGCCCCGCACCCCCGATAACGAGGAGCCGGCTGCCGAGCGCGCCTGCGACTTCCGCCCCGTCGACAAGGGCTTCACCGAGGAGATGGCGCTGGCCGAGGCCGAGCGCTGCCTCAACTGCAAGAAGCCGTTCTGTGTTGAGGGCTGCCCCGTCAACATCAACATCCCCCGCTTTATCGAGCAGATCCGCGAGAAGGACTTCGGCGGCGCTCTCGATACCATTCGCGAGGACTCCATGCTTCCCGCCATCTGCGGCCGTGTCTGCCCGCAGGAGAACCAGTGCGAGGGCAAGTGCATCCGTGGTAAGAAGTCCGAGCCCGTGGCCATCGGCCAGCTCGAGCGCTTCCTGGGTGACCGCGCCGAACTCGCCTCCACGCCCAAGATGGCTCCCAAGAACGGCAAGAAGGTCGCCGTCGTCGGCTCCGGCCCGTCCGGCATCACCTGCGCCGGCGAGCTCGCCCGTAACGGTTTTGACGTCACCGTCTTTGAGGCATTCTTCACCGGCGGCGGCGTGCTGGTCTACGGCATCCCCGAGTTCCGTCTGCCCAAGGCAGTCGTCAAGCGCGAGATTGACGGCCTGGAGGACATGGGCGTCAAGTTTGAGTACAACTCCGTCGTGGGCAACATGGCCACGGCCGAAGAGCTGTTCGAACAGGGCTTCGATGCCATCTACGTGGCGACCGGCGCTGGCCTGCCCAAGTTCCTCAACGTCCCCGGCGAGAACCTGCCCAACGTCTTCTTCGCTAACGAGTACCTCACCCGCGTGAACCTGATGAAGGCCAACAAGTTCCCCGAGTACGACACCCCCACCAAGCACGGCAAGAACGTCGTCGTCTTTGGCGGCGGCAACGTGGCTATGGACGCCGTCCGTACCGCCAAGCGCCTGGGTGCCGAGCATGCCATCATCGCCTACCGTCGTACCGAGGACGAGATGCCCTGCCGTCGCGCCGAGCTGCACCATGCTAAGGCCGAAGGCGTCGAGGTTCTGCCGCTCGTCTCCCCGCTCGAGTTTGTCGCTGGCGAGGACGGCTCCGTGTGCGCCGTCAAGGTCCAGAAGATGGAACTCGGCGAGCCTGACGAGTCCGGCCGTCGCCGCCCGGTGCCCATCGAGGGCGCCATCGAGGAGATCCCCTGCGACGTCGCGATCTCGGCTATCGGCACCAACGCCAACCCCTTCGCTGCCAAGATCGGCGGCAAGATGGAGCTCAACAAGTGGGGCTACATCGTCGCTGACGAGGAGACCGGTCAGACCACCGATCCCCGCATCTGGGCCGGCGGCGACATCGTCACCGGTGCCGCTACGGTCATTCTGGCGATGGGCGCCGGCAAGAAGGCCGCCGCTTCCATCACCAAGAGCCTGCTGGGCGAGTAATCACCTACAGCACTAGCCACCAAACGGCAAAGTCCCCGTCGAGCATACGCCCGGCGGGGACTTTTTCTATGCCGGCCGACTACCACAAAGGGGACAGGCACCTTTGTGGTGGTTGGGGACTGGTCGGCAAACCAATTCCGGCGTTTGTCTCAATCTGTAACAGTTAGACCCTGTTGAGCCTTGTAGTTGTTACAGATCAAGATATTGTGCGAACATCCACCTGTTCATCTCAATCTGTAACAGTTAGAGGTCAAATTCCCCGCCTGGTGTTACAGATCGAGACATTAGATTGGCGGCCATTCGGTTCATCTCAATCTGTAACATCTAGAGCCGTTTTGGGCAGTTTGGTGTTACAGATCGAGATTTTACTGAGGCCGAGAACAAGAGCCGTCACCCAGCTCTAATGCTTGCGGCGCTTGGTCGCGGCGATGCCGGCTGCGGCAACGGTTGCACCGGCGATGCCCAGGGCAGCGACCGTCATCGCGGCGGAGTCACCCGTGCTGGCGAGCTCCGTGCCGCCGGACTTCTTGCCGTTCTCGCCCTTACCCTTGGACTTGTCCGTCGTCACTGCGGTGGTCGTCGAAGTCGAACCGCCCGCAGGTACCCCGGTGCCGCCAGAGCCATCCGCACCGCCGCCCTGCTCGCCGCCGCCAGGCGTCGGCCCAGGCACCGCCTCATCGGTCACCGTAATCGTAATGTTCAGACGCTCGGAATACTCGCTGTACGACATGCCAGGGCGCTGTGCCGCAATGCGCACATACATGTTGCTATCGAGCGCAATAGGCTCGGTGTACTTTACGCGGCCTTCGTCACGGCAGGGGCAGGTGTCGTTGGTGGTGTACCAAATCGTCGTGCCATCCTCGGCAGAAAGCTCCAGCTTCGTGCCCTTGGGCACCGTAATGTAGTTCTCCTTGGGCGACCATGCACCAAACGTCGTCGCACCAATCGTCGCCACCGGTCGCGCCGGTCGCACTGCCTCGGCAGACACGCGAACGTCGACCTGCTTGGACAGCGCCGTGCCGTCCACCGCCGCCGTCAACGTCGTCAAACCGGGCAGAGCACCATGCAGCACAAACGTCGCCGCGCCGTCCTCGCCCGTCACGGCCTGGGTGGCATCGACAGAGCAGATAGCCGAGGACTCCAGCCCAACACTAACCTTTGCGCCCGCAAACGGCTTGCCCGCCTTATCGGTCACGTGCGCCACCAGCTCAAAGTCACCGCCCTCAAGCATAGTCACGGCCTGCTCCACGTTGAGCTTGAGCTTGTCGGCACGAACGCCCACGACAAGCTCGCCACTTGCCCAGCGCGCCATGGCCGTGCCGGCGTAGTTGCGAGCACCGTCGAGCTCAAACGCCACCGGCGAGCCCGCCTCACGCGCATCGGCATAGCGAATACGCAGCACGCGAGACAGCGGCTTGCCATTGGGATCGTCCTGTTTGTCGAGCCACTTATACGTCACGTCGCCCAGCCCCTGCGCATCCAGCGCGGCCACGGCATCGTCGCTCGCATCCATATATTGCGTAAACTCAATCTCGATGCAATCGGTATAGGCGTGAACCGACGCTACCTCGGGCGCCGCCGTCGACACCAAGCCAATGTTCACCTCAGTCTGAATCGGCGGCACGCGCAACCAGGCCGAACGCGCCTCCTCATACCCGTCCTTGGTCACGCGCACCTGATACCAGCCGGTCGGCGTATTCCAGTTGTATGCACCGTCCGCACCCGTTGCAAGCGGATTGTCCTGCTCATACTCCTCGGCATCCCAACACACTGCATTGGTACCGGCCGCATCGTCGGCGCTCCACAGCTCAACCGTCGCGCCTTCAACCGTATTGGACAGCAGGCCCTCGTACACCACGCCCGCAGGGTCGGGTGCTGCCTTGGCAGCCACATTGCGATAACGCGCCTCGAAAATCGACTGCATCTTCTCGTCCGAGATCAAGCCGTCCTTGTTGGCCTTGTAGATCTCGGCATCGGTCAGCTCGCCCCAGTTGACCGTAATACGATTCTGGCACGCGCGCTCCACCTGCTCGCAGGCAACATCGTAGGCGCATTCGGTATTGGTCAGCTTAATCGCGCGCTCCGAACCTACGCTGGTCGAAGCCGCGTCATAGGCAGCGCCCACCACGGTACCCGCCGAACCGGCCGTCAGCACACCGGCGATTGTCATAATGGAGCCCACCGCCACATCGGTGCTGTCGTGGCAGAGCTGGCGATACAGCAGGTCCTCAAACGCACGCGCCTTTTCCATGGCGTCACGCAGCGCGTAAATGCACTTCCAGTCGTCCTCGGTCTTCTCGGGCTTGGCAAGCAAGCGCGTATGCTGAAGCTCATAGCCCTCGCGCTCGCCCTTCACCTTCTGCATACGGACGTTCACGTTCTCCCAGTTCTTGCTGGCATCGTTCACGCCGTAAATGCCGGTAAAGATGCCGATGCCCTGGGTCGCCGCGGGAAACGCCTGGCCGGCCGCCTTCCACGCATCGGTCTTAAAGACCTGGCCGAACATTTCGCACTCGATCTTATAGCTCTTGAGCGAACGGATCGTACGGATGAGCTTCATATGGGCGCTCACGTCGCCGTTGAGCTTCCAGGCCATGAGCCATCCGCGCACCTTGGAGTTGTTGAGGCTATGGACCACATTCCAGTTGTCGTACAGGTCGTCCAGAATGTCGCACTGCATAGCGATCGAGTTAAACAGAAGCGCCTGGTTCTTGTTGTTATTGGAGTTCTCGATAAATTCCGACTCGATATAGGCCGTCTGCTCGCCATCGGGCGCGGCGACCTTAAAGCCCTTGACGGTATCGTCGTCAGCCGCCTTGTAGCTCAGCGAGCTGCCGAGCGCCTGGCCCAAATCGTTAAACCCGCTCGTCGACTGGCCGTTGTACTCGCTGGCCTTAATGCCCGCACACTTGTTGAGCGCCGCAGCGGTTGCGTCATTCCAGCTTCCGTATTGGTTGAGCTGGCCGATACCCATCGACTGGCCCACCAGATCCTCGGCCTGCTGGGCAATAAACTCCGCTCGCGATGCATGGTCGACGAGCTCCTTGATGGCGGCCGCATCCGCAGCGTTCGCGCCCTGGGCCGCCGCGAGTTCCTGATACCAATCCTCGCTGGTGCCGTAAGCATCCTCAAAGATCATCTTGTCCACATTGACGCCATAGCTGTCGCCCTGCTGGGTCAGCAGCGCCGCCGACCCGCCGACCGCGGCCTTGAGCTCAGCCGCAAACTGCGCGGCCTCGTCGTTGCCAGCACCATCACCCTCGCCGTCGCTGGCGGCAGGGGCGCGACGAGCCTTACGGGCAGCTCCACCTTGGGCTTCGTCCTCTTTACCGTTCTCGTCCTCCTCGGCAAACGCATCAGCGACCATCTGGTCAATCGCGTCGTTAAAGGCCTCGTCGACATCATTAAACGAGTTATCCATCATATACTCGTGCCACCGCTGCACGGCATTCGAGAACTCCTGCTGGCGCTCCTCGGCCGCGGCGGAATGCTTTTTGGCCGAAGCGTTGGCGTCAAAACTCAGCATGGTCATAAGCTGAGCATTGGAGATGCGGTAGGTCTGCGGCATAAAGATTTGCTCAAAGTTGCCGCAGTTCACATAGGTCGAGTCATTCGCCTTGTTAAACTCGTCGAGCAGCTTAAGGTAACCCTCGTCCACATACTCCGCCACATAGCGTACACGGGTGCCCTCGCGCGACTTTTGAGTCAGAGGAATCGTCACCGTCTTGCCATCCACGCAGTCCACGTACAGGTCGAGCGTGTCGGCGGCCTCTTCGTTTCCCACCTCGAGCGTGATGTCAAAGGTCCAGTAGGCATTCTTCTTTTGTGGCAGATGATGGAAGGTCCACAGGCTCTTGCCGGTGTCCTTGCCGTCCTTGACCAAGTTTTGCGTACCGCCACGATACGTCACATCAAAGTTCCAGACCGAAGCACCCGGAACATAGCGCACATAATTGCGAGCCGTTACCTCGGCAGCAGCGGCGGCAACATCGGTCGAGCCCACGCGCGCTTCGAGCGTCACACGCTCGGCGGCAAGCGTATCCTGCGGCAGGTCGTATTCAATCTTGGCACGGCCGAGTTTATTGGTCTTGCCGGTGTACTTTGCAGCCGACGAGCCCGTCCCCACGGTGAGCTGCACGCTTTTTCCGGGCGCTGCGTATACGTAGGCCACATTGCCCAGTAGGCTGTGAACGTCGGTGCTGTCGACCTCGATGCGCGATCCGCTAACCTCGAGTGTGGTGCTTCCCAGCGGCAATGTCACCTCGCCCAGCGTAATAAGCGGCGAGATGGCGTAGGCACCTGCAGCCTTGGGCTTAAACCGCACAAACACATCGGCGCCCTTGCCCTTTTTCATATTGAGGACGAGGTTGTCGCCTTCCCAAGTTGTGCCAGCCCACATGGCATCGGAGCTGGCGCCGGCTTCGCGAGCGCCTGCGGACACATCCTCGACGGCATCCTTGGCCAGCGGAATCTCAATCTTGGCAGCCTGGCTGTCCTGGAGCTCGTAATGAATGCGCAGCTCGGTCTCCACGCCAACGACCGCGGACGAATCAGCGATAACCGAGCCCGCCGTCAGCCCGCGCTCGGCACGATACGTCTCCACGTCAAACGTGGGGACGTCGAGCGTCACGTCGAGCTGTTTGCCGTCCTCAATCTTCACCTGCTTTTGCGCGATATGCTTTCCCACGGTCAGCCCTAGGCGGCTAAACGTGGAATAGCTCGTCGCTTGGATGTCGTAGCTCGTCTTGTTAAAGGCGACGATGGTGTACGAACCGGCCTTAAGGCGCGGCGTCTCGGCCTTCATGATAGGCGTGGTGCCATCGTCTTCGTAACCCATCAGATAGGTGACACCGTCGGCAACTAGCTTGCCGTCGGACGTACGGAACACCAGCACGCGGTTGGCGCCCTGGTAGTCGCCCTTGGTCGTAACCGTCGCCGTACCCCAAGGCTTCAAGTCGATATCGACCTTGCCGGCCGAGGGCTTCGCCGTCGCCGTCGCCCCACCCAGCTTGAGGCTGTCTTTGGGCTCGAGCGTTATCTCCAGATCCTGGTCCGCGTCGGCAATGGTCTGCGAAACCACGAGTGCTGTGCCCTGGATACGGAAGTCGTTTTCCTTGTCACCCTTGGCAGGCTTAAGCGTCTTGCCGCCGCTCTTCACCGTCAGATCGATGTTATCGAGACTATCGAGCTCAATGCGTTCGGTCTTATCCTGGCCCACAATCGGTTCAAGATAGCCCACGTTGAGCTCAATCGCGCGCGAGGCCGGAATCTTGGTAAAGTCCTCCGCCTTAATCTCTCCGATATTCCATGTGCCCGTCATCTGGTCGCCCGGGCGCGCCAGCACCATGTCATAGTAACCGCTGAGCGAAATGCGCAGGGTGGCTGCTGTCTTGGAGAGAGCGTCCGCTGTAAAGCTGCCGTCATCGCCAACCGCAAGCGGCGTGGACTGCCCCGCCTGCACGAGTGTAGCCGTCGCGCTCTGGGGAAGTTTGCCCGTCACCTGGGCCGCCTCGCCCATCCACTCAAACGTGTAGGCAGGCTTCGAGGAATCGACGGAGTCCTTGCGATCGGCCACGGCATCGGCAAGCTTTTTGACCATCGAGGGGTTGCCAGTCGAATCGGTCGCATAGGCATAGATGGTCTGGCCTTCACTAAAGGGAATCGCATACGTTACGCCATCGATTGTCACGCGCTCATTATAGTCGCCCGGATAGCCCGCCTCACCAAACTGAAGATCGGGGTTCATCACGCGCAGGGCAACGGCATTATGGTTCGTCTCGTTTCCGTATCTCGTGTTCTCAAAAGCTCCCCACTCTATCATTTCCACGCTTTTGGGTAGCACAATCTCTTTGCCGGCAATCGCAGGATCAAGAGAGGCGAACGCGTGCGTTCCGATATATTTAACGCCGTCGCCGATCGTCACCGACGACACATGCGAGCACCCGTCAAAGGCATTGCGCTCAATCCGCTCCACCGTGCCCGGCACATTGATCTGCGTAAAGGTGAGCACTGTTGTGTCCGAGACATAGAACTGTGGCACGCCGCAATAGGCGAATGCAAGATAGTCGATAGTTTTGACCGAAGGCGGCAGCGTTGCCACCACCTTGTCGTCAAGTTGTTCACATTCCTTAAAGGCCTGCTCGGGAATCGTGGTAAAGGCCGCGTTGTTGGGCCAGGTTACCGTTTGGAGCGTCTTGCTTTTGTAGAATGCATAGCTCTTGAGCTCCTCGACCGAATCGGGCAGTGCGATCTCTTTGATGCTGCTGCCGCCCAAGCCTCCAACCGAGCGGACATGCGAATTAGGGGCGAAGGTGATCGATGTGAGCGCAGCGCTTCCCATACCCGTAAGGCTTACGACATTTTTGTCGTCGATGGTCGAGGGCACCTCCAACGTGGTAATGCCCGCGTCGCCATACTCGATAGAAATTTCGTTGGTGAGGCTATCAATCGAGAAGTAGTACTGCGCGGGGGTCTGCTCGCCGGCCACGTAGCCATCGTCGTATTCGTCCTTTACGCCCGTGGCGCCCTTCGAGGTCATCCAGAGCCCAAGATCCTCATTCCAGGTTGCTTCGGCTTCGGCGGTCTCCTCTTGCTTCTGCTGCTCGGCGAGTTCCTTACCCTCGACAAGATCGGTGGCGAGCGTACCCACGGGCGTGCTCTCGGTCTGCCCGGCGCCCGTCAGGCCCGCCGCCGATGCAATCTCGGAGGCCGGGGGCGTAGGGGTGTCATCGGCATCGAGCACTGTGGGGTCGGCAGCGCCGGCATCGGCCGCGAGGTCGGCGGAAGCCGAGTCTGACGTTTGGGCGTCAGCCGAATCGGCGGGAGCGGCGTCGGCTACTTGGCCGTTATCCGTCTGCACAAAAGCGCCGTCGGTGGTGAGGGTCTCGGCAAACGCGCCCGCGGGCAACGAACCCGTCACCATGGTGAGGGTCACCGCGGCAACGGTCAGGCGGCGGCAAAGCGCTCGAACAGTGGTCCACCTCATGGTCGTTCCTTTCCTGCAAACCTAAAGTCATCCAGCGTTATCGTCGTCCAAAAACAAAGCGAACGGTAGGTTCATATATACGAACCTACCGTTCTACCTGCGCAAACCGCCACAAAGGGGACAGGCACCTTT
>URTZ01000069.1 GCA_900550825.1 uncultured Collinsella sp.
TCCAATAGAGATAATTATGCGCCTTAACTGGGATTGTTGTATATAGTCCGTTGGCTTTTATACAACAATCCATGACTCTTTTTGTCATGGATACGACGCTTCAGAAATCATTCGGCATGAGATGCAAAGAGCTCCGCGCTGGACTCGGGTGCAGTCAGGAGCAGTTCGCCAATTTGATTGAAATGGATCGTTCCTACTACGCGAGCATTGAAGTCGGTCGGCGTAATGTCAGCCTCTCAAATCTCAAGAAGATTGCCGACGGATTTCAAATCAGCATTGCTGAACTCATGAGAGGCGTCAGCTAAATTTATTCGTCTCATAGTTCACAGTGGGTCTCGTTGATTAGTGCCTTAAGAAAATGGAAATCGTCCCAACGAGCTATCGTCAATCGTCCCAATAAATTACCGTCAATCGTCCCAATAAGTAATCGTTATTTGTCCCAACGACGCAGATAGACGCTATAATTTCAAATGAATGATTGGAGGGAAAGCCGATGGATAGGTATATAGGACGTTGTGTTGACTGCTTGGTCGAGCGCGACCTTGGCATTTTTGGTGCAGTGCTCATTCAGGGGCCGAAATGGTGTGGAAAGACAACGACAGCTCAGAGATTTGCCGAGTCATCGTTATCTCTCTCCGACCCATCTGGCGGTTTTGCGGCCCTCCAGCTCGCTCGTCTCGATCCGGCCCAAGCAATTGTCGGACCGACCCCGAGGCTTGTCGACGAATGGCAGGAAGAACCGAAGCTATGGGATGCCGTGCGATTCGAATGCGATGTCAGGGGAGGGGAGCCAGGACAGTTCATTCTCACCGGATCTGCGACGCCGCGAGCCGAGAACCAGCCGATGCACAGCGGTGTGGGTCGAATCGCCCGTTTGCGGATGGATACCATGACGCTTTTCGAGCTCGGTATTTCGTCGGGAGCGGTCTCGCTTGGTGCGCTGCTCGATGGCGATTCCGTTGCGGCGTCACTCGGATCCATCGCCGGTATCGCCGGTATCGCGGATTTGCTCTGCCGCGGCGGTTGGCCCCAAGCGGTCGGTAAGACAACTGCCGACGCAATGCGGATAGCCGCCGCCTATATTGACGGTGTTTGCGAGTCTGACGTTTCGAGGGCGGATGGAGTGAAACGCGACCCGGTTAAGGTAAGGGCCTTGCTCTCGTCGCTTGCACGCAATGAATCGACTCTTGCCGGCATGAGGTCCATCGAAAGGGATTTGGGCGTTGACGTCTCAAAGAATACGATTACCGGCTACATGGACGCGCTGCGCCGTATCAATATCGTCGACGATGTCCCCGCGTGGCATCCGGCTCTCAGGTCGCCGGTGAAGTTGCGGCAGGGCGCGAAGCGGCACCTTGCGGACTCATCGCTCGCCGTCGCCCTCATCGGTGCGGACCCGGAGTCGTTGTCATCCGATCCGAAGACCCTTGGCTTGCTCTTCGAATCCCTTGTGTTGCACGATCTCAAGGTTTACGCGGCGGCCAGCGATGCGACCGTATCTCACTACCACGACGCTGACGACCTAGAGGTCGACGCGATTGTCCATCGTCGTGACGGCTCGTGGGTTGCCGTTGAGGTTAAGCTCGGGAGCCCCCAAGTCCCAGAGGCAGTGGAAAATCTGCTTCGACTTGAGCGAAAGCTGGTCGATCGCGGGGAGAGGCCGCCTGCGGCGAAACTCATCGTCATCGGGTTTGGTATGCCGGCTCACGTAACTAGCGAAGGCATCGTTGTTGCTCCGGTCGATACGCTCGGAATCTAAATTATTGTTATTTGCATTTCCAGAAATCCTCTATCTAGACGCCTCCTAGAGGATTTCTGGAAACAACCGGTATTTTAATCTGGGCTACGAAAGGTTACGGGTCCAGATTCCGTGCTGCGTGGAGCCGGTGATCTTGTATCCGTGGCGGTCGATTCACGCCGCAAGCCTGTCCCAGTCGATGCGTTTCCAGTTGCCGCACGGCGCGTGGTTCACGATGAGCCCGCCGGCGACCATGAGCGCGTGGTTGCGTGCCTTGCGCGCCTCGCGCGCGAGCGCCCTCTTCTTGTCCGAAATCTGGACCTCGGCCTGCTTCTTCTTGCATTGAAGCCTGAACCAGGTTCAGTTGACATGGTTAAAAACGAGGGGCGACGCTTTTGCGTCACCCCTCGTCCCGGCCGATTGCTTTAGTTGTACACACGGTAGTTACACTTGAACTGGGTTATGTGTCCATAGTTGGAGCGGTACCAACCCGACGTATAGCTGATTGCCTCTGCGCCTAGATAGTCGTAGCCCTTGTTGTAGCGAAGCTGACGGTAGGTCGTGTCGTACTCTGCTACGTAAAACGTGTCTCCAGAGAAGGCTTTGTACCGGTCCTTAACCGTCGAAGCCATGTACGCGGGTTCGACATCGCCTTTCTCCCCGTTGAGCGCATAGACGGGTGCCGCGATTCCGCATAAAGCCGTTGCCACGAGGATGGCGTAGACAGCCATGCGCGACGCATTGGACTTCAGCTGTTCAAATAGTTTCATGTCATTCGCCTCCCTCGTATGTATCGAGGTATTCCTGCTTGAGCGTCTGCGAGGACGACTCGGTCTTTTCCACGAGCGTGCCGGCCTCGATGAAGTAGAACGAGTTGGTGAGGTCTGCCAGGTCGTCGAGCAGATGGCTTGAGATGAGCACGCTTCGTCCCCGCGCCACCTCGCTGCGCATCGCGTCGCAGGAGGTTTTCCGCTTTCCCGGATCGAGGCCGTTCAGCGGTTCATCGAGGATGAGGTACGGGCAACCGGTCGCTATCGCCATGGCAAGCTTTACCTGCTGCTTCATTCCTGTCGAGAGTTTACGGGCCGGCTTGTCGAGATATGGGGAGATTCCGAGGGAGCTGCAGAGCGAGTCGATGTCGGCGGCCGATTTCCACGCCTCCCTAACGAAAGCAAGGTGCTCGATGGCCGATAGCGTGGGGTAGAGATCCGCGCTGCCCGAAGAGCTCAGGTAGACGAGTTCTGCAAATTCGGCTGATCGACGTTGGCTGATTCCGTCTGCCGCCAGGCTTCCCGAGCGGATGCGGGTGGGAAATTGGCCCGACAGCGCTTCAAGTAAGGTGGTTTTCCCCGAGCCGTTGGGGGCAACGAGGCCCGCCGCCGTTCCCGGGCCCAGGAAAAGCGACCCGATTGAAAGTATCGTCGTGCTCCCGTATCCCACGCTCGCGTCCAGAAGCTCGAGCCCATGGTGCTTTTTCGCGGGTCCAGGCTGTTTGGGGGAACGTGCCGCAACGGCGCCGACCGCAAGAAGGACCGCGGCGTATGCCAGGGCCACGGCAAGCATCGATGCACCGCTTGAACCGGAGCCAATGAATTCTGTCGGGAAGCATCCCACGTAGCCCGTTGCCTCGATAGGCGAGAACACGGCCAGCGGCAGGAGATTGAGCGCGGCGTTATGCCCCAGTGCCGAATCGGACAGTAACGGGAATGCCGGGGCCGCGACAAGCAGCGCGGAGGCAAGGGGGCCCGCGAGGACGCGCCTCGTTGCGGTCGATAGGACGGCGGAGCAAACGGATATCAAGGTTCCGCCCGCAAGCAGCGCGAGAAGCAGGTCCGTGAAGACGTTTCCCGCGGTCGTGGTGGTAAGCGCGCCGTCATGGAAGAAGGCGATCGGGTACCCGATCTGCCCGAAGCCGTTTAGGGCCAAGGCGTAAATGCCCCCGGGTGCGAGGCCGGCGAGGAGCATCGCGGTCCCCGCGGCGATTATCGAAAACACGGTCTGGATAAGGCGCCGGAATTTGGGCACGGGCGCCTTCGCCGCCGGGGTCCCGGGCCTTGTGGCCCCGAGCACGAGTATCGACGAGAGAAGGAAGGGGATGAAGGGAAGGAAAGACGGCGCCGTGGCAATGGCGTAAGGCAGGAAGGAAAGGAACGGCAGGTCGCTTGCGGAGGCCGGGATATCCGTGATGCCGGAGCTGCTCAGGGCACGGCAATATGCGAGCTCCGCGTCATTGGTCTCTCGGTCTCCCACGATGGACCCGGATTGGAAGCCTTCGCCCATGAGCGCGTAGTAGCTCTCGGCAGAATCGAGAAAGGCGGCGTCGGTTTGAGCGGCAAGGGCGGCGTTCGCGTATCTTGCAAGCTCCGCGTCAGCTTGCTGCTCTGGAGATAGGTCTGTGCCGCCGGCCTGGGGCGCGCGCGTATTGAATGCGTCGACAAAGCTCTGCATGCCCTGTTTCATAAAGAAGGGCCCGTAGATGGGTGAATTGAACGCAATGGGGATGGAGAAGGCTGCAGCGAGAACGAGCGTGGAGATCCATACGGCCTTGTCTCTTAGGATTAGTTTGAGAAGGAGTCGACAGCACATTCAGAAGCACCTACGTTCCTCAAAGAATTGTTAGATTAAAAGTAACAGACCGGATGAAGGTACATGCGACGGGGGCGAGGCGAATGGCTGAGCGGTATCGATATGCGGGTTTAACGGCATATCGACCACATAGATTATTAACTTGCATTTCTACCCGCCCTCTCCGTAGAGCCGCCGATACGCGCTTAGCGCACCCTCGGCGCGTCCGGCAGGCCTTGCGAAATGGGATCCGGGAGACTTCGGCGCAGCATCATCTTGCGGAATGCTTCTAATGAGCCTCCCATCCTTCAAAAACAGAATCTCATCGCACAGTCTATCGACCGAATCCAAGATGTGGGATGACATGATGATGCACGTACCAGAATCGGCCAGCTTCCTGAGAATCTCGGAATGCAAGTCCACCCTGCTGGGGTCGAGCGCGTTCATGGGCTCATCTAATAGAAGGTACCGCGCGCCCGTCGCATACGCAATCGCCAAGGTAAGCTGCTGCTTCATACCCTGGCTCAGAGCGCGGATCCTCATCTTCGCGAACTCGCCTATCTGCGTTTGTTCCACTATCTCTTCGATATCGCGAGCATGCGGCCACATATCGCAAACCATCTTGAGGTGATCTTCCGCACGCAATCCGGGATACAGCAGCGTCCCCTCACCAGGTGCATAGAAGATCATAGAACGGACCTCTCTCGCACCCGTATCCTGCACCTCATCCAGAACGATGCTCCCGTCCACGCGAGGACCCGGCAAACCTGCCATCGCACGCAGCAACGTCGTCTTTCCATGCCCGTTCGGAGCGACGAGACCGTAGACCGTACCCGGGGCAAACTCAGCGTTCACCGAATCTACGAGCACCTTCTTTCCATAAGAGATCGTCAGCGTTTGAAGGCCAATCATCGAGATCATCCCCTTTCGATCTTTGGAACACTCAGGCGCACCATCAACGGAGATACGGCGCCCAAAACCACCAGCAGAGCGCCCGATGCGCCGACGACCTCTCCAAAAGGCATCGCGTTCGTCCCTCGCCCAAGGAACCCAATCGTCCCCACCTGGGAAGCGGGATCAAACGAGGCGAATGGAGCCAGCAGCGCGACGCCCATGCCCGCGCTTTCAACATGAGCGCTCAACGAACCCAACACCAGGAGAACCGCGCAAACCACTCCGGCGACAACGGGGTTGCGGCTAATCGCTGCTGTCAACGCAGCGACGACGGAAATCACGCCGTATGCCATGACCAGCAACGGAATACTGCACAACACCGCCTCCCCCACCATGGACGTTGTCGAAGCTCCCGCCCGAATGAGAGCGACGGGATACTCCGAACCACCCGCACCGTTCTTAATCAAGGACACAACCGCAGCGGGAACCATCGACACCAAAAGCAGCGCCAAGCCAAGCAGGAGAGACAGCGCAACAGCCGTCAGAAAACGCACATGCGCTGTTGCGGGGACTTGGAAAACCAGAAGGGAACGGCACCGCAGGTGGGTGCACGCAAGCGATGTGACAACCACGGGCAACAGCCAAAACAAGGAAGGAAGCGCTGCCTGGAAATACGAAAGGAGGATTAATGGGGGCATCTTCGTACTTAACTCGTAAACCTTGGGGTCCGGCAAGCTCGCGATCGACTCGAGCAGAAGGGCGCGCGCCTCCGCACGAGAAGGAGTCTCCGGCTCGATTCCGATCGATTGCAGGAGGGTCGCATCTGCCGCGCCCAGCTCGCCTCGAGCGCGCTCGTACGTCGCAAGGCTTCGAAACCCCTCCGCAGGCGTGGGCGCGTACACGAAACCCGAAAGAGCATCTCGCATGCCTTCCAGGGCCGCTTTGCCCTCGACGTCCATATTCGCAGCGTCCTGCTCTAGATACCGATCTATTGAACGGAGCTCCCCATCCCTATACCGAACAGCGGAAACGTCACCAGCGTCAGGAAACACCTCGACCAGAGCCGGGGCCAGCATCGCCGTCGACATTGCAATCGCGCATACGGCGAGGGCAGGAGAATGCAGGAGCAGCTTCCCCATCGTTCTTACGTATGCAACGGCGGAGGCACAAGCGCTCGAACGGGCTGTCGTTCTCGATGCGGTGAAGGAACCTCTCTCAAGACAAATCGGGGACATCGGGCGCGCGCAGCCGCTCTTTCCAGCAACGCAAAGCAGGCTAATTGCCAGCACCTCGATCCCGATTGCGCATACGAGGGCAATCGCGCCACGCTCGAAGCAAAGTCCAGGCAGATTCACTATCTGCGTTGTCGGGTACGGGCTATAGGCGCCGACGGTCAACTCAGTGTTCGCATACGTAAGGGGATTCAACAGGGCGAACTCACGTAAAGCGATGGATCTTCCGTAATACCCGGGAACCATCGTCACCCCCATCAGGGCACATACGAACACGATTCCAAGCGTAGGGTTATTGGCAATCTTCACGGCAAGGTGAACGACGAGCGAGATGAACGCCGCCACCAAGAATTGCAAAATGGCCGTCTGTGCGAACACCAGCCAAGCCGGTTTGATAACCGGAGTCGCATATTGAACGTAGCCTATCGGATAGAACAGCGAGCCCGGGCCATTCTTCACAAGTGCGGCGATTATCCCTGGAAGATTGACGGCGAAGACGGCAAGCATCGCAAAAACACTCGCCCATACGCTCGATGCAACAAGCCTGCCCAGCTCACCCATCGGTGCCTGGATGATGAGTTTTTCACGTTTGTTAAGACGCGCGGCAAGGAACGAGACGGCAACGGCCGTTGCGGCCCATAGCAAGTACTCCTTCGATCCGTCATAAAAGGAGTACGCTCCATCCGATACCTGCAGAAACGGAAGCAGAGGAGAGAGCGGCGCCAAGACAAGACGCCCCGCGGCAAGAGGGTACAGAAGCGCGGGCATGCTTGATGAAGAGGTATAGACACCGTCCTCCCCCGCATTCACAAGCGCATCCGCATAGGATGCTGACAATTCCTGCTCAACACGGGTTATTCCCGACTCGAGGTATTCGACCCGTCCGTCGATGCCAGCCGCGCTCCTGAAGACGGGCAGAGCACAAAGAACCATCAACGCAACAACGGCAACACAGAGCGACCTGGAGGAGAGGAGCGACCTAAAGATTGCCTTCGAGATTTTGAGCATATTCATCGCCAACCTTAACCTCATCCAGTCGGAACAGAGGGGCCGAACAAAATGCTCGGCCCCTCCTCGCATCTAGTAGGTGCTATAGACAAATTGCCATTTATCAGTTGTGCCAAGAACACCACAGGAGCACATTGCAGCGAGGCGGGATTCCCTATGATGCGCGGATCGGCGGTAGCCATTTCGGTAGGAGATCGTCTTGTAAGAGATGTTGAACATCGAGATGCTGTGCCCGCTTACGCCGCGAGGACAGCTGTAGCTCCAGTAGGTATCGACGACGTCGTCCGTATACCCGAGGGGCTCAACGAGGGCACACTGGCTGCTCTCCTGGGAAGGAGGCATCGGGGTATCCGCAAAAGCGGGGGCTCCCGGCAGCAACAGACAAAGAGCGAGGCCGAGGAAAACCAAGAGCTTACACGACTTAACAGTACTGAACATAATCCTCTCCAATCTAGAGGGGTTTCAGTTGCAGCATGCTGTGATTACTTGCCGGCAAAGTCAATTTAACATAAACTGTTAAAAAGTAACCTGAGTTTTTTAAATTCTTCGGAGGTTATTATGAGTTCCGACAATCGCACTCCCCGGCTTCATTCCTTCCGCATCGCATGTGCGATAGCCTCTGCGACCCTTTGCGCCACCGCCATCGCACAAGTGGCGTTCTCCTTAAAGCCAGCAATCGAAGTGCTCGACAACCCTGTAATTGCAGACTCCCCCGCGTATCCAGCCCTTGCGATCTCGACATTGGTCCCTGCCGTCATCGGTATCGCTACGACCATCCTCAGCGCCGTTCTCGTGTGGACGATCAAGAGCGGAGACCCCTTCAAGAAAGGGTCTGCGACATGCTTGAAGGTGCTCGGCATTCTCTTCGTTGTTCAAGCTGCCACCAGCCTCTACGCCGGCTCACTCAAAACCTCCGTTTCGATGTTTGGCGGCGAGGGGGCCGTCGGCGCCCAAGAGATCGCTTCATCATTCGATTGGACCTCTCTGGTTCTCGGCATCGTCCTGTTCATGCTTTCCCAGCTCTTCTTGTACGCCCGAGAGCTGTACCTCGACTCCGACGAGATTGCGTAAGGAAACGCCATGCCCGTAATTGTTCGCCTCGACAAGATCATGGCCGAGCGAAAGATTTCCTCGAACGAACTTGCCGAAAGGATTGGAACCACGCCCGTGAACCTGTCCCGTATTAAAAAAGGGCATATTCGCGGCATTCGCTTCAACACACTCGAGCAGCTATGCCTCGCCCTTCGTTGCCAACCCGGAGACCTTCTCGAAGTCATGAGCGAAGAGGATGCCCGAAAGGAGTTCGGACTCGATTGGTCCGCCGAGGATTAGAGGGCGGTCGTACTCGCCCTGCACACGGGGATGCGAATCGGCGAGGTCTGCGGCCTTCGGTGGTGCGATGTGGATTTCGAGACGGGCCTGATCTCGATCAGACACTCGGTGGCGTACGCGAAGGGAATGGGTTCGTTCATCAAGGACACCAAGACCCATGACGCCAGGGGTATCCCCATCGACCCGGTCGGCCTACTCCCCTTCCTGAAGGAGACCCACGAGATCGACTGCGGAAAGCTGCGCTTGCGCGGCCTTACCGGGGCGGTCGAGATCGGGGACTGCTACATCCTGTCGGAGCCGGGCGCGACCTTCGCGACGACAAGCTATATCCGCAGGGCGTTCAAGACGTTCTCGGAGACCAACGGCCTCATGGGCACCAACGACGAGCTGATCACGTTCCACGGCCTTCGCCACACGTTCGCAACGCAGTGGATCCGCCAAGGCGGCGATATCAAGGCGCTCCAATCGATCCTCGGCCACAAGGACGCCATGGCGACGCTCAACGTCTACGCCGACATCGAGCCCATCTCCAAAATCCATAACATGCTGCGCGCCACGCCGTGCCTTTGGCGCGGGCACCTCGGGCCGAGGGTCGATCCGGGTCCCATGTTCCAACAGAGGATCCAGGAGTCCATCGAGACGCTCCAGGCGTTCGGCTACGGCATCACCGAGCCGGACGACCGAAATATCGCCATACGCGACGTGAAGACGAACAGTTGGCTCTAGCTCACCGAGTACGCGGCAGTGCTGGGCCCATCCCAACTGAGGTCACGGTGGTCCGATAGGGGCGCCGCCCGCGGC
>URTZ01000070.1 GCA_900550825.1 uncultured Collinsella sp.
TCGGGTTCTTCGACTTTATCGATGGTCCAGGTGGCTCCGAGACCGCCGGTGGTGTTGCGGCGGATGCGCACGGCAACCTCGCGGCGCTCGCCGGCCTGCGTGTAGCGCAGGGGGAAGCTTGCGCGGTTTCGCACGGCCTCGATGGTACCGCGCTCGCGGGCGATCCAGTAGTACTCGCCGACAATGCCGAGGGTATCGGCGCCGTAGGGGAGATAGGTCGACAGCTGGTGCAGAAGCGGGCCGGGGCAGAAGACCTCGGTTGCGAAATCGACGGGGAAGTCCTCGGGGATGGCGGGCGCTACGGGTGCGGGGGTTGGGGCCTCTGCGAGTACCGAAGCCGGTGCCGGTGCGGGAATTTGGTCGCAAGCAGAGGCGGGCACGGATTCGATGACGGGTGCGAACTCCAGCGTCGTCTTCGGCTTGATTGTGGAATCTGCGGGCTTCACGGTGACGGGCGCGTCTGCAGCTTCAGTTTCAACCTCAACCTGCGTCGCGCTCTCATTCTCGACGCTCGACTTTGCCTCGATGGGCGTGGATGCCATGGTGGTGATGCCGGCATTGGCATTCTCGGGGTCATAGACGACCGTGAGCGAGATGGCGGGCTGCGGCGTCTCGGGTTCCGGCGCCGACTCGGTAGCGTCTTGATCTGTGGGCTCGTCGGACTGATCGTCCTCGGCCTCGTCGCCAAAGACATCGCTGTTTTGGAACGCAGGCGGCTCGGGTTGGTCAGCGGCTTCTTCGGTTGTCGACTTGGGCGCTTCGTTGAGCTCCACAGTGGCTTCCTGCTCGGATATGACTTTGGGATCGGTCGTGGCGGCGATTTCGGTTTCGGCTTCTGCCGTTACCTCAATAGCGACTTCGATCTCTGTCTCGGGCTCGGGTTCCGGCGCGGCTTCAACCATGGCTTCGGGCTCGGGACGCTTAACGTGCTTGGGGCGCACGGCCTTGAGGTCCTTCTCACCGCGCTTTTTCTTTTTGTAGGACTGCTTGGCGCCCTTGGCGGTCTTGGGCTTGTCCTCGCCCTTGGCAAGCGCAGCATCCCAGGCCTCGTTGGCGATGACCGTGGCATACAGGCGGCCGCCTTTAAAGACGGTCAGCTTAATGCAGTCGTCGAGTTCCTCGAGCAACTCGCGCGTGGACTCGAAGCCCAGGTCATAAGCGGTCATGTCGCCAGCGGCGAGCGCCTCCTCGACCTGCGTCATAAACGTTTGCTTGCCACATCCAATCGCATCGCGCAGCAGGCGATACAGATAGATGTGGTTGCCCAGCGAAAGCGTGGGCCTAATTATTGTCTTGCTCATGGCAAATCTCCTCTTTACACATGTAAAGCATCTTACCATCGCATGGCGTTCGCCATGGCGGCGCCCAAGGCAAACGGGCGCGAACCGCTTTCGATTCGCGCCCGTTGTACAGGTCGGTTATCTATGAGAGGCAAACGTGCTTAGTTGCCCGATGCCGTGCCTTGGCTCGAGTTGTCAGATGCCGTGCCGGAAGCGGTTCCGCTCGAGCTGTTGGTGTTGTTACTGTCTGCCGTGCCCGTTCCCGACGTGGTGTCGCTCGTCTGGCCTCCCGTGTTCGGCTGTGAACCGTCAGTCGTTTGGCTTGAGTCGGTCGTGCCGGACGGCGTGCCACTGTTGGCCATAGAGGAATCGGTGCCCTGCGATTGGTTTTGGGTGTTCGAGGACGAATTGGCAGAGGTAGGACTGTCTTGCGTGTCGTCCGTCTGTGCCTGCTGATCCTGCGGCTGAGTGTTGCCATTTGCATCGCTCTCGGTCGTGCGCGACGACAGGATTGGCTCGGGACGCTTGCCCAGACCCTCACCGGCAGTGGTGATAAGGATGGCGCCGGCGCAGGCGATGACCGCGACGATGGCGATGGCGATCGAGAAGACGATGACCTTCTTTTGTGTCTGGCTGCGCTCTGCCGCCGCCTTGGCGCGCAGGCTGTTGGGGGCGACGCGCGCCGTGGTCGCGCGTCCCGCAACCTGGCGCATCTCCTGCGTGGTCGCGGCGCCACCTAGGTGCTCCTCGACATCGGGCTCAACGGGCTCGTAGGCGCCGGCAGGGTAGTCGACAGCGGCATGCGTGCCCTTGATTGCTTCGGCGCTGGCGGAGATAAAGTGGCGATAGACCTGCGAGGACACAACAGTGATGACTGAGCTCACAGCGGCACCAATCACCGAGCCGGCAATGCCGATCTTTGAAGCAAGCGCCACGCTCGTGGCGGCAGCTGCGGCGCCGGCGATGATCTGGGGAATGGAAATGTCGTCGAACAGGCCCTTTTTGGGCGCGATGGCCATGGTCTGTCCAATGGAATGGTTCTCGTGTACGCCGTTGTTGAGCGATGCCGGCGTCATGACGCGCGTGCGCGGCGCGTCGGTGTACTTGGTTGTCATACGGGGTCCTCCCGGCGTAAATCTGCTTCGTTTCGTGTAGCCATCAGGGTACCCACCAGATGTGAATCGTACGTGACATTTAACAGACACCATCAACTCATCAATTGCTCACCAAGTTGGTGGGATGCGGTTCCACCCGGCGGTTGAACTACAATAGGGCTTGCTAATTGTGTTGAATAGCGTTTACGCACGGGAGCATTCTTATGAATCTTCACCTTTCTCAGTCTGATGGCTTTTTGCGTGTGGCGGCGGCCTCGCCGCGGATTCGCGTGGCCGATGTCGAGGGCAATGCCGAGGTTGCGCTGGCGGCTGTTCGCGATGCTGCCGGGCGTGGCGTTCGCGCGCTGGTACTGCCCGAGCTTAACCTGACCGGCTATACCGCGGCCGATCTGTTCCATAACCGCACGCTGCTGCATGCCTGCGAAGCAGCGCTGGTGCACATCCTCGATGAAACCCGTGAGCTGCCGATCGTCTTTACCGTTGGCTTGCCCGTTGCGGTGGCTGAAAACATCTACAACTGCGCCGCCGTGTGCTGTGCGGGTGAGCTTTTGGGTCTTACGGCTAAGAAGTATCTGCCCAACTATGGCGAGTTCTATGAGCGTCGCTGGTTTGCTCCGTCGCCTGCGGATCCCGTGTGGGTTGAATTTGCCGGTCAGGGTCCGGTTCCGCTGGGTTCGGGGCTTGTCTACCGCTGCTGTGATGAGGGTGCCGAGGATATGGTGCTGGGCGTTGAAGTCTGCGAGGACCTGTGGGTGCCGGCGCCCCCTTCGACCGAGATGGCGCTTGCCGGTGCGACGGTGATCCTCAATCCGTCGGCTTCGGACGAGATTATCGGTAAGGCGGATTACCGCCGCAGCCTCATCTCTAACCAGAGCGCACGCCTGTACTGCGCCTATGCCTACGCGGACGCGAGCGAGGGCGAGTCCACGACCGACATGGTCTTTGCAGGCGAGAACCTTATCTACGAAAACGGATCCAAGCTCGCCGCCACTAAACTGCTTACCTGCGATATGGCGGTGGCCGATGTCGATCTTGACCGCCTGGTTGCCGAGCGCCGTCGCTCGACGACGTGGACGCGCACCGACGATGCGCCGGAGGCCACGACCGTTGAGTTTTCGTTTGAGGGCGTGCTGGCCAAAGAGTCTGTCCTGCGCAACGCCTGCGACATCGACCGTGTCTTCCCCCGCGCGCCCTTTGTGCCGGCTGACCATGGCGACCTGGCCGAGCGTTGCGAGACCATCCTCGACCTGCAGACCGCCGGCCTCAAGACCCGCCTTGCCCATACGGGCACCAAGGCGGCCGTCATCGGCCTTTCGGGCGGCTTGGACTCCACGCTGGCACTGCTTGTGACCGTGCGTGCCTTCGATGCGCTGGGGCTGCCGCGCACGGGTATCACGGCGGTCTCCATGCCAGGTTTTGGCACGACGCACCGCACTAAGTCCAATGCCGAGTCGCTCGCTCGTGACTTGGGTGTGAGCTTCCGTGAGGTTTCGATCCACGCGGCTGTGGAGCAGCACTTCAAGGACATTGAGCATGATCCGGCCGTGCAGGACGTGACCTACGAGAACAGCCAGGCCCGCGAGCGTACACAGATTCTGATGGACTTGGCAAACCAGGCCGGCGGCTTTGTTATCGGCACCGGCGACCTGTCGGAGCTGGCGCTCGGCTGGGCCACCTATAACGGCGACCACATGAGCATGTATGCCATCAATGCGAGCGTGCCCAAGACGCTTGTGCGCCATCTGGTGCGCTATGCCGCCGATGTCTTTGGCGGGCGTATTGCCGAGGTCTTGCTCGACATCCTCGATACGCCGGTGTCCCCCGAGCTTCTGCCGCCCACGGGCGACGGCGAGATTGCGCAGAAGACCGAGGATTTGGTGGGCCCGTACGAGCTGCACGACTACTTCCTCTACTACCTGCTGCGTTTTGGCTTTGAGCCGGGCAAGATCTACCACATGGCGCTCAAGAGCTTCGAGGGTGTCTACGACGCCAAGACCGTCCACACGTGGCTACGTACGTTCTACCGTCGCTTCTTTGCCCAGCAGTTTAAGCGCAGCTGCCTGCCCGATGGCCCCAAGGTGGGCTCGGTGACGCTCAGTCCGCGCGGCGATTGGCGCATGCCGAGTGACGCCAGCTCGCGCCTGTGGCTCGCCCAGATCGACGCGCTCAATCCAGTTGACTAAGGTTGGCTAAATTGAACCAATACGGGGGTTGCAAGCGTTACACTTTTGCAATCTGATGGCCCGTATCGCGCGGCGCTCTTGTCGGAGCGCCGCGTTTTTTATATCGAAAGGTGGCACCATGCAGGCATCGCAGCGTCTCGACCGCTTTGGCGCGGAGGTTTTCGCCTCGCTCAACAACAAGCTTCTCGCGCTGAAGGCTCAGGGCAAGACCATTTACAACATGAGCGTGGGCACGCCCGACTTTAAGCCGTACGACCACGTGGTCGAGGCGCTCACGCAGGCAGCCCAAGATCCCGAGATGTGGAAGTATGCCCTGCGCGACCTGCCCGAACTCAAGCAAGCCGTGTGCGATTACTATGAGCGTCGCTTTGGCGTTTCGGGCATTACGCCGTCTATGGTGCAGTCGTGCAACGGCACGCAGGAGGGCGTGGGCCATTTGGGCCTGGCCCTGCTCGATCCGGGTGACACCATTCTGGTTCCCGATCCGTGCTACCCGGTCTTTGAGGCGGGTGCCAAGATCGCCGATGCCAAGCTCGAATACTATCCGCTGGTTGCCGAGCACAATTACCTGCCCTATGTGGCGGGCATCGATCCCGAGGTGGCCGATCGTGCCAAGTACATGATCGTGTCGCTGCCCGCGAACCCGGTGGGCTCGGTGGGCACGCCCGAGATCTACGAGGAGATCATCGCTTTTGCACGCGAGCACGACCTGCTCATCGTTCATGACAACGCATACTCCGACATCGTGTTCGACGGCGAGCCGGGCGGCAGCTTCTTGCAGTATCCCGGCGCGCTCGAGGTGGGCGTTGAGTTCTTCTCGCTTTCCAAGTCGTTTAACGTCACCGGTGCCCGCATCGGCTTTTTGGTCGGTCGCGAGGATGTAGTCTCGGCCTTTGCCAAGCTGCGCGGCCAGATCGACTTCGGTATGTTCTTCCCGATCCAGAAGGCCGCCATCGCCTGCCTGAACGGTCCGCGCGATGAGGTCGAGGCGCAGCGTCTGAAGTACCAGGAGCGCCGCGATGCCCTGTGCGACGGTCTTGAGGGCCTGGGCTGGGAGCGTCCCAACGCGCATGGCTCTATGTTTGTGTGGGCCAAGCTTCCCGGTGGTCGCACCGATTCCATGGCGTTTTGCGAGGAGCTCATGGAGAAGGCCGGCGTTGTGGTGACGCCGGGCGCGAGTTTTGGTCCTTCGGGCGAGGGGCACGTGCGCATGGCGCTGGTCCTGCCGCCCGATCAGATCGCTTTGGCTGTCGAGGCCATTCGCGAGGCGGGCCTGTATTAGAAACCTGTTTCGGCCCGTCAATAGCTCGAAACCGATTTCGTGCAGTTATTTTACGAATACTGCAAACAATTTCGGTAAACGGTCGATTTTCGGCTGCGAATAGGGGCATAATCAAAGTCCCGATTGGATGTATTGGGATTACGACAAGCCGCTCGGGTCGTTCCCGGGCGGCTTGTTTGTGGAGAGAGATGGGAGTTTCTAATGGTTAACGAGAAGAAGGTCGCTATTGTCGGCTGCGGTTTCGTCGGTTCGTCTTCGGCGTTCGCTCTGATGCAGAGCGGTCTGTTCTCCGAGATGGTCCTCATCGACGTGGACAAGAACCGCGCCGAGGGTGAGGCTCTGGATATCGCGCACGGCATGACGTTTGCCGAGCCGATGAAGATCTACGCCGGCGATTATTCCGATGTCGCCGACGCCGCCATGATCGTCGTCACCGCTGGCGCTGCCCAGAAGCCCGGTGAGACCCGCCTGGACCTGGTCAACAAGAACGTTAACATCTTTAAGTCCATTATCCCCGAGATTAAGAAGTCCGGCTTCGACGGCATTCTGCTCATCGTCTCCAACCCGGTTGATGTTCTGACCTATGCTGCCATCAAGATGTCCGGCCTGCCCGAGGGCCATGTCATCGGCTCCGGCACCGTGCTCGACACTGGCCGTCTGCAGCAGATGCTTGGTGCCCACGTCGAGGTTGACCCGCGCGATGTCCAGGCCTATGTCATGGGCGAGCACGGCGACTCCGAGTTTGTCGCTTGGTCCAGCGCTCAGGTTGCTGGCGTTCCGCTGAACACCTTCTGCGAGCTTCACGGTCATCTGGAGCACGAGGCTGCCGAGAAGCGTATCGCCGAGGACGTCAAGAACTCCGCCTACACCATCATCGAGAAGAAGCACGCCACCTACTACGGCGTCGCCATGGCCGTCAAGCGCATCTGCACCGCTGTCATGCGCGATGAGCAGACCGTTCTGCCCGTTTCCTCGCTCATGGTGGGCGAGTATGGCCTGTCCGATCTGGCTATCTCCATGCCGACGGTCGTTGGCCGCGACGGCGTCGTCTGCCGCGTCCCCGTGCCGCTGAACGATGACGAGCAGCATGAGCTCACCGCCTCCGCCAAGGCCCTCAAGGACATCATCGACAGCGTCGACTTCTCCTGCTAAATCAAGCTCGCTAGAGCGAAAAGCTACAATGAAGGCGTCCGGGTCCACACGGCCCGGGCGCCTTTTTGGTGCAAAGTAACCTGACCCCAATGCACCATAGTTGATGGGAGGGCCATGTCGGATTCGCCTAATTTTTTGACCTATGCCCAGACAGCGTTTGATCCGTTTGAGGAACGGCCGTTCTGCGCGGTGGATAGCCTGGTCTTTGCGTGGTTGTCCTATTTGCGTTTGCCGGGTGATATGGCGGAGCTGACGAACTGGCAGGGCCTAGACGTACGCGAGCTGCTGCGCGCCGAGTGCTACCAAGACATGATTGGCGACCTGTGGGATCCGGAGGGGAGTCGTGCCCTGTTGGAGGCTGTGGCAGCAAGCCCTCGCTACCGTGGCGTTCGTGTTTGCGGCTATCGTAGCGTGAGTGATGCCGAGACAACGGAGCAGTTTGCGGCCATGACGTTCCGATTTCCGGCGGGGTTTAGCTATCTTGCCTTCCGGGGGACCGACAGCACGATTGTGGGCTGGAAAGAGGACTTTAACATGGCGTTCCGGTGTCCTGTGCCGGCCCAGGAATCCGCGGCGCGTTATGTAGACGAGGCGGCGGATGCGATTGACGGGCCGCTTTTGTGCGGAGGTCATTCCAAGGGTGGAAACCTTGCGGTGTACGGTGCGGCGATGTGCCCCGATGTCGCCCGTGAGCGAATCGAACGGGCGTATTCCCATGATGGTCCGGGCTTCGTCGAGGAGTTTCTGAGCGGCAACGCCTTCGCCGATCTATCCGGTCGAATCGACAAGACGCTACCTCGGTCGTCGATCTTTGGCATGATGTTCGAGACACAGGAGGACTATGCCATCGTTGAGAGCACCGAGTTCAGCCTGCTTCAGCATAATCCCTTTAGCTGGGTGGTTGATGGTCGCGACTTCGTGTACTGTGAGCGCCTGTCCGCCGGTGCTCGATACGTTGATGGCTCCATTCGCGAGATGCTGCTTGCGGTGTCGCCTAACGAGCGCGAGCGTTTTGTAGATGCGTTGTTCTCCGTGCTTGAGGCTACGGGTGCTGAGCGGTTTGCGGATATCGCTGGGAATCTGCGCGAGAGCCTGCCCGTGATGCTCCAGGCTGCGCAAGGCTTTGACAAGGATACGCGACGCTTTGTCTCGCAGACTATCGTTGCGATTCTTAAGTGTGCGCTTCTGCCCAAACGTCCCCAGATCGACATGCCCGCTGCCGGCAAGAGCTTGGCAGAACAGCTCGAGGCTTGGCAGTCCGAGCTCCTGCGCTAACCATTGGTGCAAAGCAACCTGTCCCCGATGCACCAATCTTCGATGCGCCTGGGGCGGGATCGACCGCTATACTGGTTCGTGCCGAAATCGATCTAGAACGGAATGCCGTATATGAAAATCAATCACGCGATTCTGCATATCCTGGACTTTGACTCTGCCGTCAACGTTATGAGCCAGCGCGAGCTCGATATCGAGAGCCGCACCGTGCGTAATTTCGTAACCACGCACCTGCGGCGCGCTCGTACCTCGGCTGATAACAAGCGTGCCACGTTTGCCGAGAACTCCGCATTCGGCGGCGAGCTCAAGGGCTATTTCTTTGGTGAGCGTGAGTTCGTGGATCTGTCTCAGCAGATTGCGGAGTTCATCTCTTCCGAACTTACCAAGGCCGAGAAAGCCGAGTCCACTGACGTGCTTGTGGCGGACTTTGATGACGATGAGGATGCCCGCTGGTTTGCCGTGATGCTGCTGGGCTCCAAGCAGGCTTTTATGCACGAGGTGGGTCGCGAAGAGGGCGAGGTGCGCAACGACATTGCGCGCCACTACGCCATTCTGCCGAATCCCTCGCAAAAGGTGCCGAGCTATGCAATCGTGCGTGCAAGCACCATGGAGATCGGCTATGTGGATAAGAAGCGCAAGATTGCCGGCGAGGATCGCATGCTCATTCCCGATGGCCTGCTGCAGTGCGACACGGGGGTATCGGGCAAGGAGGTCATCGACACCGTGACGCGTGTGGTCGAGGAAGTCGCCGAGGAGCACGGTGCCAACACGGCTGTAGCACTCGCCAAGGTTAAGGCTGCTGTTGCCGAGAAAGTTGAGGATGACGAGGAGCTGCCGCCTTGGGATATCGTCGATGAGGTCTTTGAGGACGAGCCGGTTATCAAGGAGAGCGTGCGCGCGGCACTGACTGAGGAGAAGGTGCCTGAGCGTGTGCCCGTGGAGCGCAAGCAGGTCGAACGCGCGGCGGTGCGCAACCACAAGATCCGTACCGACACGGGCATCGAGATCAGCTTCCCGGCCGAGATGGGTTCGAACTCTGAGTACATCGAGTTTGTCAACGAGCCCAACGGCCTCATCTCCATCGAGCTCAAGAACATCGGAAGTATTGAGAATCGATAAACTGCTCTTGGACGTTGCAAAAAACAAAGGCCGAAGCCTTTTGGGACTTCGGCCTTTTTTGTTTTCGGCTTGGTTGCTGACATTGCGCCGCAGGTTGAGCTCACGTCAGCGAAAACGCCCCTAAGCGAGCAAGGTGACGTGAA
>URTZ01000071.1 GCA_900550825.1 uncultured Collinsella sp.
GTCCTGCGGAATGTTCCGGAGAGAAACCCCGTCCCGCCCCCGGATTCCCTGCGTTTACGGCCTTGAGGTCGGCGAGGGCGGAGATCGTGGCTGATGGGGATACGTGTCCCGGTCGCTGTTTCGCGGCTTTGCCGCGAAAGGCGTGTCACTTTGGGATGGGTGGGGAGCGTGGTTGTTGCGGCAACTGATCCCCACCATAAATTACCCTCGGCATACTTGCGCGAACGATTGCTCGTGCTACACTTGCAATTGCTGTTTCAGGGCGGGGTGGAATTCCCCACTGGCGGTAAATCGGGCGGTGTCAAAGGGACGCCGTGGCGCAGGCGAGGTGTCTGCGACCGAGCCGATGAGTCCGCGACCCGTGCGTGTGTTGGTTCGCATGCCGGCTGAACTGGTGAGATCCCAGTACCAACGGTTAGAGTCCGGATGAAAGAGGCAGGTGATCTTATGTCTGAACAGTCGCAGCATATCCATTTTGAGAACACGAATAGGTGGAGCACCAAACAGCTCGTTACCATGGCGTTGATGTGCGCCTTGGGCGCCCTGTTTATGTACGTGCAGCTGCCCATCCTTCCTTCGGCGCCGTTTTTGACGTATGACCCGTCGCTGGTACCGGCGATGGTGTGCGGGTTTGCGTATGGTCCTGGCGCCGGCACTGCTGTTGCCGCTATGGCTATCGTTATCCATGCGCTCACCACGGGTGACTGGGTCGGCGCGCTTATGAACCTGGTTGCCACGCTGGGCTACATTCTGCCTGCGGCTATCGTCTATCAGAAGATGCATACCTATAAGGGTGCCGTGATTGGCCTGGTGCTCGGCGTTATTGCCGCTACGGCGTTGTCTATGGTCGCAAACCTTACCATTGGCGTATGGTTCTGGTATGGCTCGGTCGATGTGATCGCCCCGCTCATGATTCCTGCCGTGCTGCCGTTCAACCTTATCAAGACCGTGCTTAACTCGGTGTTGACACTGGCGGTGTATAAAGCGGTCTCCAACCTCATCACGCCTAAAAAGGACCAGGTCAAAGGCCGCGCATGATTGAGTGTCGGGGCGTTTCCTTTAGCTATGACGGTGCCGTGTCGGCACTCGACGGTGTCGATCTGAACATCGAGGACGGGGAGTTTTTCTGCATCCTCGGTGGCAATGGGTCGGGCAAGTCGACGTTTGCCAAGCATCTGAATGCGCTGCTGCAGCCCGATGCGGGCACGGTGCGCATTAACGGCATGGATGCGTCCGATCCCGAGCTGGTCTACGACATTCGTTCGACCGCGGGCATGGTATTCCAGAATCCCGATGATCAGCTGGTGGCAACGCTTGTCGAAGATGACGTTGCGTTCGGTCCCGAAAACCTTGGCGTGCCATCGGCGCAAATTGCGCAGCGCGTACGCGAGGCGCTGAAGGGTGTGGGCCTGGTGGGCTTTGAGCGCCACGAGACCCACGCGCTTTCGGGTGGCCAAAAGCAGCGCGTGGCGCTTGCCGGCGTGCTCGCCATGGAGCCGCGCGTTCTCATTTTGGATGAGGCTTCCTCGATGCTTGATCCGCGTGGGCGCAAGGGCCTCATGAAGGCTTGCCGCGCGTTGCACGATCGCGGCATGACCATCGTGATGATTACGCACTTTATGGAAGAGGCCGCCGAGGCCGATCGTGTCGCGGTGTTTCGGGCGGGGCGCGTTGCCATGCTCGGTACGCCCGAGGAAATCTTGACGCGAGCGGACGAACTTGCGCAGCTCAACCTGGATATGCCGGCGTCGTGCTGCTTAGGTGGGACGCTTCGTGCGAAGGGCGTGCCCGTTTGCGCGCAGGTACGTGAGGCGGATATGGTCGCCGAGATTGCGCAGACTTATGCCGAGCGAAGTGGGGCAGGCACCGCGGGGCAGTCTTCCGCATCCCAGTTGGAAATCGCTGACGGCACTGTTCCGGTAGACAACGAGGGCAACGCGTCGGAGCCCGTCATAGAGCTATCCCATGTTTCGTACAGTTATTCGCTGAGCGCCCGCGAGCGTCGCCGTTGGCACAAGCGCTCAGCCGCCGAGGGCGCATCGAACAAGCAGACCCTCTGGGGCAACGACCCTAGCAGCCCTTGGGCGTTGCGTGATGTGTCGCTAACGGTGTGTCGTGGCGAGTTCCTGGGCCTTGCGGGCCATACCGGTTCGGGTAAGTCGACGCTGGTTCAGCATCTCAACGGGTTGATTCGTCCGCAGGAGGGAAGCGTTTGCGCGCTGGGGCTCGATCTGTCAAACAAGAAAGACGCCGCCGCGGTTAAGGCCAAGGTCGGCGTGGTGTTTCAATATCCTGAGCGTCAGCTGTTTGCCGAAACCGTGGCGCAGGACGTGGCGTTTGGTCCGCACAACCTTGGCTTGCCGCAAGATGAAGTCGACCGTCGTGTCGAGTCATCGCTCTCGCGCGTGGGCCTCGATCTTTCCACGGTCGGCGACAAGAGCCCCTTTGAGCTTTCGGGCGGCCAGCAGCGTCGCGTGGCGTTTGCCGGCGTGCTCGCCATGGAACCTGAGGTGCTGGTGCTCGACGAGCCCATGGCAGGCCTCGATCCGGCTGCCCGCAGGGATTTCCTGGAGCTCATTGGCCGTTTACATGACGAAGGCCTGACCGTTGTCATGGTTTCGCACAGCATGGATGACCTGGCAAATTGTTGTGACCGTATCGTTGTGATGAACGAGGGCGCGGTGTTTGCCGAGGGAACGCCCACGCAGGTTTTTGCGCATGCGGATGAGCTTAAATCAATCGGCTTGGGTGTTCCCGCTGCCCAGCGCATGGCGCTGGCGCTCGCGAAGGCAGGCGTGCCGCTGCGCTTTGACGGCCTCTATACGGTTGAGTCGCTGGCAGACGAGTTGGTGGACCTGCTAATCGGTCGCTCGGGCGGTCCTTCTAACGTCGCGGACATTGCTAAATCCAAGACGGTCGCGCGAGAGGAGGGCTGCTAATGGAGGCGTTTTCGTTTGGCAGCTACTATCCCGGCGATAGTGCGATCCACCGCCTAGACCCGCGAACTAAGTTGCTCTTGGGCTTTGTGTTTCTGATCACGACGCTCACAGTCAGCAGCTTCCGCGGACTGGCCCCGGTCGCAATCTTCGTTGTCCTGATCTATGCCGTGTCCCGGGTGCCGTTGCGCCGGGTCCTATCATCGATGGCACCATTGCTGGCGATTGTCGTGGTGGTCGCAGTGCTCAACCTGTTTTCCGACCAGAGCGGGCGCATCCTGTGGCAGCTCTGCTTTCTGCAGATAAGCGAGGGCTCGCTGCGTTCTGCCGCCTTTATGGCGTGCCGCCTGACCCTGATGATGGCCGGCATGAGCGCCATTACGCTCACCACGCCCACGCTCGACCTCACCGCGGGCTTTGAGCGTCTGCTCGCACCGTTTGCGCGCGTGGGGCTCCCTGCGCATGAGCTCGGCATGATCATGGGTATCGCGCTGCGCTTTATGCCGCAGTTTGCCA
The DNA here is from genome assembly GCA_900550825.1 of uncultured Collinsella sp. Lineage (GTDB taxonomy): Bacteria > Actinomycetota > Coriobacteriia > Coriobacteriales > Coriobacteriaceae > Collinsella. Next base: position 3,453 of record URTZ01000071.1, read on the forward strand.
CCGAGATGAAGCAGACGGCGGACGCGCAGGCAAGCCGCGGCGCGCGCGTGACGTGCGGTCCGCTCGGCGGCGTGCGTATGCTCGGCAGTGTGGCGATTCCGCTGTTCACGGGCGTGTTCCGTCATGCCGAGACGCTTTCGGCCGCCATGGATGCCCGTTGCTATCATGGCGAGCAGGGCCGCACACGTTTGCATGCGCTTGCATTTGGCCGCAGCGATGCGTTGGCGGCGGTGGTGACGGCGTTGCTGCTCATCTGCGTCATCGTCATCAATCTTCAACTTGTTTAGGCGCGATTCGAGCGCAAGAAAGGGGTCCCTATGACCGACAACGACCGCACGGCTCAGCTTGAGCGCGCCTGTTCGTATCTCAGGCGCATTCCGGCGTGGTATCTGGCCACGACCGATGTGGCCGACGGGTATCAGCCTCGCGTGAGGCCGTTTTCATTTGCCATGGTCGATGACGGTAAGCTGTGGTTTTGCACATCGCGCGACAAGGATGTGTGGGCGGAGCTGAGTGCGAATCCCAAGTTTGAACTCTCGGGCTGGAAGCCGGGGGAGTGCTGGATCGTGTTGACCGGCGAGGCCGCACTTGAGGACGACGCAGTTGCGAGCGACAAGGTGCGTCAAGCGGGTTTTAAGCACATGGTGGGCATCGGCGAGGAACACGAGAGCGCCAACGACGGCCGCCTTGCGTTCTTCTCGGTCCGCAACATCGCCGCGCGGTTCTGCGATATCGACGGCAGCGAGGAGCGCCTGGAGCTCTAGCTCACACAAACCAGGCTCCCAAACTAGCTAGTACAGGAGGAAACGTGGACGGATTGAATACGGTTTTGGAGTATTTGACGTCGGTGCCGGCGTGGTATCTGGCGACAAGCGTGGACGGGCAGCCACATGTGCGTCCGTTCTCGTTTGCACAGATTCAGGACGGCAAGCTGTGGTTTGTGACGGCGCGCACCAAAGATGTGTGGCAAGAGCTTCTGCAAAACCAGCGCTTTGAGGCCACGAGTTGGTGGCCGGGCCATGGCTGGCTCATCTTGCGCGGGCGTGCCGGCTTGGATGACCGGGCTTTAGACGAAATGCGCGAAGCCGGGTGGAAGCATCTAGAGCACCTGGGCGAGCACTATGAGGGGCCTAACGACCCCGCGCTTGTCTTCTTTAGCGTCGAGGATTCCGAGGCATTTATCTGCAATCACGACGAATGGGTGCCGGTCGAGCTCTAGCCAGCTGGCTCATCCTAACAACTTGGTTTTCGCATGGGCGGGCCCCGTATTGCCCGGCGCCGTTAGGAGCGCCGGTCAATACGGGGCCCGCTCCATTTGTCAATTCCTTCAAGCGAATGTGTCGGGAATGTTTCAATGCATGAATATGCAAGCCATTTATGTGTTCATGCATCTTTTGGTGCTAAAGTTTCAACCCACCTCATAACGACTGCTGAGAAATGCGCATCGGTGCATAAATCGCAGACAAGGAGTCTGATATGTCTTTGAAGGTTGGAATCGTCGGCGCGGCTGGATATGCCGGAGCCGAGCTCATTCGCCTCGTGCTCGGCCATCCCGAGTTTGAACTTGTTGCCATTACGTCCAACGCCGATGCCGGCCAGCCGCTGTCCGCGGTGTATCCGAGCTTTGCTGGCGTGAGCGATCTGGTTTTCACCACGCATGACGCCCCCGAGCTCAAGAGCTGCGATGCGGTTTTTCTTGCCGTGCCGCACACGGCTGCCATGGCACAGGTGCCCGCCCTGCTTGCCGCGGGAGTCTCCTGCATTGACCTCTCGGCCGACTATCGCCTGAGCGATCCGGCCACCTTTGAGGCCTGGTATGCCGCCAAGCACACGAGCCCCGAGTTGCTCAAGACCCGCGCCTTCGGTCTGCCCGAGCTGTTCTCCCAGGATTTGGAGACCGCTGCATCCGATCATGCCGACGGCAAACCCGTGCTGGTTGCCTGCGCCGGCTGCTATCCCACCGCAACGAGCCTTGCTGCCGCTCCTGCCGTGCGTGCGGGCTGGGTGGCCGAGAACGGTCCCGTGATTGTCGATGCCATCAGCGGTGTGACGGGTGCCGGCAAGTCCTGCAACGCTCGTACGCATTTTTGCAGCGCCGACGAGAATTTGGAGGCCTACGGCGTGGGCAAGCATCGCCACACGCCCGAGATTGAGCAAATCCTTGGCCTGACCGATCGCGTCGTCTTCACCCCGCATCTGGCACCGCTCAAGCGCGGCCTGCTCTCCACGGTGACGCTGCCGCTCACGCCGCAGGCCATCGACTCCCTGGCTCTTGAGGATGTCGTCGACTATTACAAGCAGTTTTACGCTGGACGCACCTTTGTGCGCGTGCTCGATGCCGGCCAGCAGCCCAAGACGGCTTCGGTCGTCGGCACCAACGCCGCCCAGATTGGCCTTGCGTTCAACAAGCGCGCGGGCGTGCTGGTGGCGACGGGCGCCATCGACAATCTGTGCAAGGGCGCTGCGGGCCAAGCGGTCCAGTGCGCCAATATCGTCTTTGGCTTTGACGAGCGACGAGGCTTGCCCACAGTGGCGTGCCCGGTGTAGCACATTCGATTGTTAACGATTTAGTAGTCGGGTATCGAGTTGGGCGCCACTTTTAAGCTGGTCTCGTGATTGTGACTGGTATGGCGCTCCGACCGATGCCCACTTTTTGTTTGATATAAAGGAGTCATGGGGACGATGAATAGAGAGCAGTTCGATATCAAGATTCGCGCCGTCGAGGGTGGCGTTACGGCAGCTGCTGGCTTTAAGGCCGCAGGCATCCATGCCGGATTCCGCAAGAATCCCGAGCGCCTGGATTACGCGCTCGTCGTGCCCGATAAACCCTGTCCCGGCGCTGGAGTGTTTACCACCAATCGCTTTTGCGCGGCGCCCGTGCAGGTGAGCCGCGCCAACCTGGGCGGTGCCGACAAGGGTTACGGTATCATCGCCGGCGTTTCGGTCAACTCCGGCAATGCCAACGCCGCCACGGGTGAGACCGGCCTTGCATGTGCGCGCGAGACGTGCAGCATCGCATCGCAGGTCATCGGCTGCGAGCCCCAGCAGATTCTGGTTGCCTCCACGGGTGTGATTGGCCAGATTCTGCCGATCGACACGTTTGAGACTGCCATTCCTGCTGCCTACGAGGCGCTCTCCGCCCATGGTGGCGCCGATGCCGCTCGCGCCATCATGACGACCGACACGCACTCCAAGGAGTACGCCGTGTCCTACGTCAGTGAGGCTGCGGGCCATGCGGGCAACGTCTATTCGGTAGGCGGAATGTGCAAGGGCTCGGGCATGATCATGCCCAATATGGCCACCATGATCGCGGTCATTACTACCGATGCCCCCGTCGAGCCGGCGGCACTTCATGCCCTGCTGCTCTCGACCGTCAAACAGACCTTTAACAAGGTAACGGTCGATTCCGACACCTCGACCAACGACACCTGCATCATGCTTGCCTCCGGCGCCGCTGCCGCAGATGCCGAGCCTATCGTCGAGGGCTCCGATGCCTTTGACGAGTTGGCATTTGCCGTGCACGAGGTGTGCGAGAGTCTGGCGCGCAATATCGCCGCCGATGGTGAGGGCGCATCCAAGCTTGTTACGGTCAACGTTACCGGAGCCGCCAACGACGAGGAAGCTGATATCGCCGCTCGTGCCGTTGCCAACTCGCCGCTCGTTAAGACCTGCATCGCCGGCCACGACTGCAACTGGGGCCGCGTTGCCATGGCGCTTGGCAAGTGCGGCGTGAAGTTTAATCAGGAAGACGTTTCCATCGACATGATGGGCATGCCCGTCTGTCGCGACGGTCTGACTGTTCCCTTTGACGAGGACGAGGCTCTACGACGTTTCGAGGCGCCCGAGATCGTGATCTCGGCCGACCTGGGCGCAGGCGACGCGGCAACGACCGTGTGGACCTGCGACCTCACGCATGAGTATATCTCCATCAACGGCGATTACCGTTCCTAGATTCCAGGCACGCTGCGCATCTTGCCGCGATTGCCGACAGCGGAGCACGGCGCGATAACGATACGAAAGACGAGGCAGATTATGAAATTCGCACGCGATTGTCGTTCGAGCGAATCCAACGAAGCAACCGCGCAGCTGCTGTTCGAGGCGCTGCCGTGGATTAAAAACCTGACCGGCAAGACGGTCGTCATCAAGTATGGCGGCGCCGCCATGGTCGATGAGCAGCTGCGTCGTGACGTGATGAGCGACATTGTCCTGCTCAAGATTATCGGCATGCGCCCCGTCATCGTGCACGGCGGTGGCAAGGCCATCAACGAGGCACTCAGCCACTACGACATCCCCGTCGAGTTTAAGAATGGCCAGCGCGTGACCACGCCGGCCACCATGGATATCGTGCGCGAGGTGTTGGGTGGCAAGGTCAACCAGGAGCTGGTCGCGGCGCTCAACCACCACGGCAATCTGGCCGTGGGCGTGTCCGGTAGCGATGCCGGTACGCTTATCGCCGAGCCGCTCGACCCGGAGCTCGGCCGCGTAGGTAAGGTTACGCACGTCAACACCGACTATATCGAGCGCTTGCTCGATAGCGAGTACATTCCCGTTATCGCCACGGTCGCAGCGGGGGAGGACGGTGGCTTCTTCAACATCAACGCCGATACCGCCGCCGGCGCCGTTGCGGCGGCGCTTCATGCGCACAAGGCGATTTTTTTGACCGATGTCGATGGTCTGTACAAGGACTTTAGCGACAAGGATTCGCTTATCTCCAACCTGACGCTCGATGAGGTCAATGAGATGCTCTACGGCGGCGAAGTCGACAAGGGCATGATCCCCAAGTTGCGTGCCGCCGTCGATGCCCTGACCGCCGGCGTGTTCCGCGCCCACATCATCAACGGCACCACGCCGCACTCGCTGCTGCTGGAGCTGCTGACCGATGCCGGCGTCGGCACCGTGATCCATTCCACCGAGACGGCCTACGAGTTCGATACGCACCCGCATCCGCTTTCGACGTTTGCGGCGCGCCTGACCGAGAACCTCGACGAGGTCGAAAAGCTCCAGACCGTTTAGCCTGTCCGCAATCGTCGCATCTCTACACCTATAGCCCGCGCCATCTGGCGTTCAACGAAAGGCATCCCATGTCACTTGCAGCTCAACAATCGCTCGAATCCCATTACGTTATGCATACTTTTGGCCGCTCCCCGGTCGAGTTTGTCGAAGGTTATGGCATGAAGCTCACCGGCGACGATGGTCGCGAGTATCTCGACTTTCTTGCCGGTATCGGTGTATGCAGCCTTGGTCACGGCAACCCGGCTGTGCTCTCGGCGCTCGAGGCACAGACCAAAAAGCTCATGCATGTCTCCAACTACTTCTTCATCGAGCAGCGTGGCCAGGTCGCGGCGCTGCTGTCCAAGCTCGCTAACGATGACGTGGATGGCGCGCGCGTGCTTGCCGATGCCATCGCCGCTGGTGATGAGACCACGGCTGCCGCGCTTGGCGCGCCGGCTGCGGATGAGCAGGTGTGGGAGTCTTTCTTTGCCAACTCAGGCGCCGAGGCCAACGAGGGCTCGATGAAGCTCGCGCGTCTGTACGCCAAGCGCGCCGGCAACGGCGGCAACACCATCGTGTGCATGCGCGGCGGTTTCCACGGCCGTACGCTCGAGACCATCGCTGCGACCATGCAGGACTGGCTGCAGGACAGTTTCCGCCCGCTGCCGGGCGGCTTTGTGGCCTGTACGCCCAACGATGTCGACGAGCTGCGCGCGATCTTTAAGCAGCTGGGAAGCGAGGTCTGCGCCGTCATGCTCGAGCCGATTCAAGGCGAGAGCGGCGTGCACCCCATGACCGAGGAGTTTATGGCGGCGGCGCGCGATTTGGCGCACGAGGTGGGCGCCGTACTTATCGCCGACGAGGTCCAGTGCGGCATCTTCCGCTCCGGCAAGCCGTTTGCGTTCCAGACCTATGGCGTGGAGCCCGACATCATGAGTCTTGCCAAGGGCATCGCCGACGGCGTCCCCATGGGTGCCGTGGTGGCAAAGAAGGAGATCGCCGACGTGTTTAAGCCGGGCGACCACGGCT
>URTZ01000072.1 GCA_900550825.1 uncultured Collinsella sp.
GGCGCAGGAAAACGGCAACCAGTATCTCACGCCGGAGCACCTGCTCTATGCGCTCATCGACGCCGACGGCGGCCTGATCGGCACCCTGCTCGGCCGCATGGGCGTGGACTGCAACGCCGTGCTCAGCGAGCTCGACACCGCCATTGACCGGCTGCCGAAGGTCTCCGGCGGCAGCGGCGAGGTGTACGCCTCGCCCGAGACGGGCAAGATCTTCAGTTTCGCCGAGCGCGAGGCCAAAAACGGCGGCGACGCCTATGTCTCCGTCGAGCACCTGATGCTCGGCATCTTCGCCAACGAGACCGCCGACATCAAGCGCATCTTCAGCGCCCACGGCATCACGAAGGCGGGCTTCACGGCGGAGCTCAAGAAGGTCAAGACCGGCCCCGTCACGAGCGACAACCCCGAGGATACCTATGACGCACTCAAAAAGTACGGCACCGATCTCGTCGAGCGTGCCCGCGAGGGCAAGATGGACCCGGTCATCGGCCGCGATCAGGAGATCCGCAACGTCATCCGCATCCTCTCGCGCAAAACGAAAAATAACCCCGTGCTCATCGGTGAGCCGGGCGTCGGCAAGACGGCCATCGTCGAGGGCATCGCCCAGCGTATCGTGGCCGGCGACGTGCCGAGCACGCTGCGCGACCGTGACCTCATCGAGCTCGACATGAGCGCGCTGGTCGCCGGCGCCAAGTACCGCGGCGAGTTCGAGGACCGCTTGAAGGCCGTGCTCAAGGAGGTACAGAAGTCCGAGGGCAAGGTCATCCTGTTCATCGATGAGCTCCACACCATCGTGGGCGCGGGTGCCACCGAGGGCTCCATGGACGCCGGCAATATCCTCAAGCCGGCGCTCGCTCGTGGCGACCTGCACGCGATCGGCGCGACCACGCTTGACGAATACCGCAAGTACATCGAGAAGGACGCGGCGCTCGCCCGTCGTTTCCAGACCGTTATGGTGAGCGAGCCTACCGTCGAGGACACCATCTCGATCCTGCGTGGCCTCAAGGAGAAGTACGAGATCTTCCACGGCGTGCATATCACCGATAGCGCGCTCGTGGCAGCTGCCGACCTCTCCGATCGCTACATCGCCGACCGCTTCCTGCCCGACAAGGCCATCGACCTGGTCGATGAGGCGGCAAGCCGCCTGCGCATGGAGCTCGACAGCATGCCGGTCGAGATCGATGCCACCACGCGTCAGCTCACCCAGCTGCAGATCGAGGAGCAGGCGCTCATGAAGGAGACCGACGACGCCTCCAAGGAGCGTCTGGAGGCCCTGCGCCAAGAGATTGCCGAGGTCCAAGAAAAGCTCAACGTGCAAAAGGCCGGCTGGCTCAACCAGAAGAACGCCATCGACCACGTGCAGGAGCTCAAGGGACAGCTCGACGAGGCCAAGAGCGAAGAGGAGCGTGCGACGCGCAACGGCGACCTGGGCCGTGCGTCCGAGCTGCGCTACTCCGTGATTCCGGGCCTGCAGCAGCAGATTCAGGATTCCGAGGCTGCGCTCGAGGCACAAAAGCAGCAGGACGGCGAGGGCCTCAACGAGCAGGTGACCTCCGATGAGATCGCCGAGGTCGTGAGCGCCTGGACCGGCGTGCCCGTGTCCAAGATGATGCAGGGCGAGCTCGACAAGCTGAAGGGCCTGGAGGGCGAGCTGCATAAGCGCGTCATCGGTCAGGACGAGGCCGTCTCCGCCGTCGCCGCGGCTGTGCGTCGCAGCCGTGCGGGCCTCTCCGATCCGGACAAGCCCATCGGCAGCTTCTTCTTCCTGGGCCCCACCGGCGTGGGCAAGACCGAGCTCGCCAAGGCGCTTGCCGAGTGCCTGTTCGATGACGAGCGTGCGCTCGTGCGTATCGACATGTCCGAGTACATGGAGAAATTCAGCGTCCAGCGTCTGATCGGTGCGCCTCCGGGATACGTTGGCTACGACGAGGGCGGCCAGCTCACCGAGGCCGTGCGCCGTCGTCCGTACTCCGTGATCTTGCTCGACGAGATGGAGAAGGCTCATCCGGACGTCTTCAACGTGCTGCTGCAGGTGCTTGACGACGGTCGTCTGACCGATGGCCAGGGTCGTCAGGTGTCCTTTAAGAACACGATTATCATCATGACGTCCAACGTGGGCTCCAAGGCCATCGCCGACCTGTCCGGTAAGGACGAGGAGGAGATGCGCCATCAGGTCGACGCCGCCATGGCTCAGACTTTCCGCCCTGAGTTCCTCAACCGTATCGACGACATCGTGGTGTTCCACCCGCTCGGCATGGCGCAGATCGAGAAAATCGTCGACATCCAGCTTGCCGACGTCCGCGCACGTCTGGCCAAGGAGCGCATGACGCTTGCCATCACCCCGGCGGCCAAGCAGATGCTCGCCGTGGGCGGTCTGGACCCGGTCTTTGGCGCCCGTCCGCTCAAGCGTCTGGTCCAGCGCGAGGTCGTGGATGCCATCGCGGCAGCCATCATCGACGGTACGGTGCGCGAGGGCGATCAGGTGACGGTCGATGTCGACAAGGACGGCGGCTTTACCGTCGTGTGCGACAACACGCCGGCGGCCACCTACGAGGTCCCCGACGCCCAGTAGATTTTTGGGACATGCCTTAAAATCCACTTTTGAGCCGAACGCCAAGGGCGGCGGATCCAAATTGGGTCCGCCGCCCTTTTTCGTGCGACAATCAATGATGCTGAACGGATTGAGCTGCAAGGAGATATACAGATGAAGGACGAGAGCAAGACGAACGCGTCGATGACCGAGGCCGCGCCTGCCGCACCCAAGCCTGCGCCTAAGCCCGCGCCCAAGCCGCGCGACCCCTTCATTCGCGCTGAGAACGAGGACGACGACGGCTACGATCCCTACAGCGATCGCCGCCCCGAGCGCGAACCGATGTTCGAAGCCGACCCGTGGCGTTAAAGTAGCTAATTTAGGACGGGGCTTTTTAACCACTTTTGCCGTCTGGACAGCAGAAAAACTTGATTATCTATTAATCAAGTTGTACGCAATCTTGCTCTCTTGCTAATCAAGAATCAGTATAATCTTGAGTAGCAAGAGAGCAAGATTGGAGAATCATGTCATTCAATGACTTGGTGGCCAAGAAAATAAAGGACTTTGAGCAACAGGGAGTTCCGCAGGTTTTTGAGCGAGACCTTGATCTGGGAAATCCGCAGGAGCCAAAGCGCGACAACATCGTGAACGTGATTGTGGGAGCTCGCCGTTGCGGAAAGACGTATCGCCTGTATCAGGAGATGCGGCGGCTTCAGGGCCAAGGCGTCGAGCTTAACCGGATGCTATATTTCAATTTTGAGGATGAGCGCTTGCGTCCGTATGAACCATCGCTGCCAGCGGATGTACTCGATACATTCTATGCGCTCTATCCTGCTGCCCGAACCGAGGGTGCCTACATGTTCTTTGACGAGGTCCAGGAAATTCCCGAATGGGGTGCGTTTCTGCGGCGTGTAGTCGATACGGAGAAAGCGACCGTCTACGTGACGGGATCTTCTTCTAAGATGCTGTCCTCGGAACTTAAGAGCGAGTTCAGGGGCCGGTCCCTTGTACGAGAGCTTTTTCCGTTGAGTTTTTCGGAATACGTCCGATATAAGACCGGGAGCGCTCCTGGTCCGGATGCACCCTTTTCCTCGAGCGACACGGCGTTGCTTCGACATCATCTGGTCGGATACCTTGAGCGAGGGGGATTTATCGCGACGCTTGAGCAGACGCCTGCGGACGCGATTCAGCTGCTACAGGAATATGCGTCGCGAACGGTCGCCATGGACGTCGTTGAGCGTTACGACGTTAAGAATCCTCGTTTGGCCTCACTGTTTCTGACGCGGTGTGTGGCATCTTCGGGACGAGAGCTGTCGGTGAACAAGGTGTACAACGAGTTCAAGAGCAGGCAGATACCCGTCAGTCGCAATTCGCTCAGCGATTTACTTGAGTATTACGAGGACGCCTACCTGTTGTTTTCTGTGCCGGAGTTCACGCGTTCACTTGCAAATAATATGCGGTCCGCGTCTAAAGTCTACGCTGTCGATCCTGCGATGTTCGGAGCATTCTCTCCCGCATCGGCATTGGATCAGGGCCAGAGACTCGAGACTGCGGTGTTCAATGCGCTAAGAAGAAGGACTCCTGCGGTGCGGGCAGGTTCGGTCTGCCGCCTGCTGATGAAGGAGAAGAATAAAAGCCATGAGGTTGACTTTGTGGCTGGGGATGCGCTTCTTATGCAGGCTTATAACCTGATTCAGGTGAGTGCGGATATGGCAAGCGAGAAAACGCGTGAGCGCGAAATCGCCGCCCTCGATGTCTCGATGGCCCAGTTCGATCTTGGCGAGTCGGTAATCGTTACCATGGATGAGCAGGCCGATATTCCATGCGAACACGGTGTGGTACATGCTGTGCCCGCATGGAAGTGGCTCCTCACCTAATCATCCTCAAAGTAGCTAAAAAAGCCCCGTCCCAAAAAGACTGCCCTCGCTGCGGCCGGCTAGTCCTGGGCCTTGATGCTGGGCAGCAGAATCTGGGCGAGGTAGTCGCACTCGAGCTTGGTCGCGGCGTCGGCCTTGCCGTCCTTGCCGACCAGCACGTTTTTGATCTGGCTGTTAGCCTACCAAGAGTGCTGACGGCTCCGCATAAAGTGCGGCAGAGTGCCACCTCGCAAACGGAGTTAGCTTGATTCGCTTACGCGCACTTCAAAGTCAAAGGAGTTGCTTTCGCCTCGATACGTCGCCAGGGAATACTCGACGGGAGAGTCAAGCGCGTCTCGTGCAACGGTTTGGAAAATGATGAGGGGGTCGCCCTCCTCAATGTCGAGCAGGGCGGCGGTTGTCACATCGGCTTTTGAGACCTCGAGGTGACGGCGCGCTCGCTCGACTGGGTTGCCAGATTCGCTCATGGCAAAATACAGGCTGGTCTCTTCAAAGTTGACGGCATCGAAGTCTTGGTACGATTTGCAGGGAATATAGCTTTCCACAAATACGTTGGGCGTATCGTCGGCATATCTTAGGCGGACGAGTTTGTACACGTCTTCGCCGGGCTCTAACTCAAGCTTGCCGGCGATTTCGGTTGTTGCTTTGACGCGCTTGAAGGTGAGGACCTTGGTGCGTGGCACGCGCCCGGCTCGTTTCATCTCATCTTCGAAGCTCATAATGCGCATGGCAAAGGTCTGATCGACCTTGGGGAGCGTTACAACGGTGCCGCGCCGCCGCCGTTTTTCCAAGTAGCCCTCGCTTACAAGCGCTTGCATGGCCTGGCGAATAGTTGACCGGCTGACGCCGTACATATCGCATAGCTGCATTTCAGAGGGAATGGCTTCGCCTACAGCGTATGTGCCGTTTTTAATTTTGGCGAGTAGGTCATCTTTGATTTGGTCGTAGAGCGTCATTTTGTCATACCTTTTTAAGACCGAAGTTGGAACGAATATAACATATGGGGCGGAGCCATAAGACTCCGCCCCGATGGCCGGGGTAAATTGTTGGCTTGCCGATGCTGCCACTCGCCACTGTAACTCCTTTCGTTGCGCTTAATCATATATGTATGACCAAAATGTTGCTAGTTTGAGTCTATTCCACTCTATAAACGGTATCAAATCAGACATAAACGGTAAAACGGATTATGTAGCGGTAATATGTATGACAATATGTTAGGATACAGGCATGCACCAACCCCAATGAAGGGAGCCGTCATGGCACGTTACACGCTCGATGATCTCGCCCGCTTGGTTGATCACACCAACCTCCACCCCGACGCCACGCGCGAGGATATGGAGAAGCTCTGCCAGGAGGCAAAGGACTATCACTTCAAGATGGTCGCCATCAATTCCGTCCAGTCCAAGCTCTGCTCCGAGCTCCTCGCCGGCACCGACATCCATACCGGCGCCGCCATCAGTTTCCCCCTCGGCCAGACCACCATTGCCACCAAGGTCTTCGAGACCAAGGATGCATTGGCCAACGGCGCGAACGAGATCGATTACGTGGTCAACCTCACCGAGGTCAAGGCCGGCAATTGGGCCTACATCAAGGATGAGATGCAGCAGATTGTCGATATCTGCCGTGATGCCGACGTCCCCTCCAAGGTTATCTTCGAGAATTGCCTGCTCACCGAGGATGAGAAACTCGAGCTGTGCAAGATCGCAAGCGTGGTCCTGCCCACTTTCGTGAAGACCTCCACCGGATTCTCCATTGGCGGCGCAACCGTCGAGGACGTCCGACTCATGCGCGAGCACACCGACCCCCGTGTTAAGGTCAAGGCCGCTGGTGGTATCCGCACCGCCGACGCTTTCCTCGATATGGTTCGTGCCGGTGCCGAGCGCATCGGCTGCAGCGCCGGCATACCCATCATCGACGAGTTGCGTGCGCGCATGGAGCGCGACGGTATCGACGCCTTCGAGCTGTAAGGAGTGAATATGGGACCTATCCTGCTCAAACCCAACTATATTTCCCCCGTCTGGTCGGGTCCGCGCGTCAACGAGGCGCGCGGCCTTTCCGGGGACACCCTATACGGCGAGTCGTTTGACGTGTCTGTACACGATGGCCTGGTCAACGATATCGACGGCGGCCCGTTCGACGGCATGCCGCTCGATCGCGTGATATCCGAGAACAAGGCCGCCATCATGGGCGAGCTCAATCACGACGGCATCGTGCAGATCATCACGATGGATGCCGGCGAGAACCTATCCGTTCAGGTGCATCCCGACGAGGCATACGCCCGCGAACACGAGTCCGACCACGAGAAGGCGGAGTCCTGGTACATCCTGGACGCCGAGCCCGGCGCCTCGATCATTTGCGGCACGACGACCGACGACCTCGATGCGCTGCGCGGCGCGGCGGCGGATGACAGTGTGGGCGACCGCTACGGAAGGCGCGTTCCCGTGAGCGAAGGCGACTTCGTGTTAATCCCTGCGGGGACCATGCATGCGATGGGCGCGGGCGTATTCGCCCTCGAGGTCGGTAGCCTGGGCTTCAAGACGTATCGGTTGTGCGATTGGGGCCGCGGTCGCGAGCTTCATGTCGAGCAGGCGTTCGACGTACTCGACACCTCAATCCGTCCCGAGCCCGCGCACTTCGGCGCCTTCGATCCAAAGGCCCCCGCGAGTGTGCGTCGTGGCGTCACGCACCGCCTGTTCACATCAGACGTCGTTGACGTCCGGGGCGAATGGGAGTGCCCCTTGGGCGATCGATATGCCGTGCTGTCCTGCGTGGGCGGTCATGCCCGGGTGGTCACGGACGACGGCGCCGTCGAGCTTCCCCGTACCGTCTCTGCGCTGATTCCCGCGAGTGCGGGTTCGTTCACGGTTGAGGGGACGTGTCGCGTGTTGGTGAGTCGCGTCGTCGATGGGCGTGACGGCCAGCGCGACGGGGAGTAATTGGAGGTCGATATGTCCGGATCAAAGCCTCGCGTTGTGGTGACGGGTGCAAATGGGTATCTTGCGAGCCTCATTCGTTTGTACAACGCCGATAAGTTCGATTTTGTCAACGTTACAAGGAGCGACGTTGACCTTTCCAATGTTGAGGAAGTTGCAGAGTTTTTTGCCGGCCTCGATTTCGATGTCTGTCTTCATACGGCAGCTGACGCTTCGACTGCCCATTGCGAGAATGACCCCGAGGGAACGCATCGAATCAATACGGAGTCGGCGATTGCCATTGCGCGGGCCTGCCGTGCCTGCGGCGCCCGTATGGTTTTCTTTTCAACCGAGCAGTGTTTCAATGCCTCGACAGGCGAGCCTCCGTTTCACGAGGACGACGAGATGGCTACCACCACGCGATACGGTGCACAGAAGATGGAGGCGGATGATTGGATCAGGGAAAACGTCGACAATTATCTGATCTTGCGCCTTTCGTGGATGTTTGGCCTTCCCATGCCTGGGGCAAAGCCCGCCCCCAATATCCTGACGAATGTTTTGCACGCAGTTCGGACGGGAGAGCCGGCGGCGTTTCGCGTGCATGAGCGGCGGAACATGACGTACGGTCTGGAGTTGGCAAACGCCCTGCCGCAAATCCTTATGCTGCCCAGTGGGGCATATCATTTTGCGAGCCAAAACGGCTTGAGCACGTATGAGACCGCGCGCCTTGTTGCGCGGCGACTTGGTTGTGCCGAGCAGAGTATCGATGAGCTCGTGCTTCCGGACACTACGACCTATGCTGACCGACCCAGGGACTTTCGTCTTTCATCTGAAAAGCTTGCACGAGCGGGGGTGCGCCTCGGAACGTTTGAAGATAGCCTCGAAAGCTGCTTGAAGGATTTTGGATTAATTTAGCTAAAAGAGCCCCGTCCCAAAAAGACTGCCCTCGCTGCGGCCGGCTAGTCCTGGGCCTTGATGCTGGGCAGCAGAATCTGGGCGAGGTAGTCGCACTCGAGCTTGGTCGCGGCGTCGGCCTTGCCGTCTTTGCCGACCAGCACGTTTTTGATCTGGCTGTAGGTGTAGCGGTTGCCGGTCGTAAGCTCGACCAGCTCAATGGCCTGGTCCATGGGGTAGGTGGATACGGGGTCCTGCGTGCGCCCGTTGATGGTCTGCGCCACCACGTACGGATAGACGGGGCCGCTGGCGTAGACGGTATAGCCGTTGCCCAGGTTGGCCGCACCCAAAACCGTATCGCCTTCATCGGGCGTAAAGCTCTCACCGTCGCGCACGGCGACAAGGGTCACAATCGGTGTATTGGTATCGTCGGCAAGGTAGATGCACAGCGTGCTGCCGTTTTGCCAGGTCGCGACCTTGCCATACCACTCGACGGGAATATCGAGCTGATACAGATTCGTCGCCTTATGTCGAGCGTCGGCATCGCGGGCCGCCTGTGCCTTCTGCGCGCTTACGGCGTTGGCGGCGGCATCACGGCGCGTGATTGCTGCCTGCTGGAGCACCTTGGCGGCAGCGGCGGAGCTTGTGCCGCCCTCCTCGGCATGCTTGGCGGCGGCATCGATCTGGTCGTCAGTCACCGTGTCGGCCGAAGGCACCTTGAGCTTAAAGGTGGCCTGAGCGCTCAAATCCTGCCCATCGCTCTTAATGGTGACCTGCGCCTTGGTGGTCGGGACGGTATAGATGGTGCCGTCGGCCGCGATGGGGGAGGCAGCGATGGTGAGCGTGTAGTCGCCAGGCAGCAGCTTGATGCCGCGGCCATGCTCGTCCACGTAGAGCGTTTCGCTCACAGAAGAGCCATCAGAATCCTGACCGCTCACCTGCACGGGGATCTTAGAGCCGGTCGAGCAGTCGAGCCCCGCGGCACGTACGCCGATTCGCACCGACATCATGGTATGCGCATTCGCGGCAACAGTGGCGGCCTGCTCTTGCCGGTATCCGTTCCACGCGGCATATCCTGCGCCACCGGCGACCAGCGCGATCGCCACGACGCCGGCAATCATCAGATTGCGACGCTTGGGAGACATCTTGCGACGGCGATCTTGGGCTTCGCGTGCCGAGGGAACGGACGGCAGGGGGATATC
>URTZ01000073.1 GCA_900550825.1 uncultured Collinsella sp.
GGCACCTCGCCACGGCAGCTGCCCGCTCGCTGACGTTTGCTCGACCTGGGTGATATTGATTTATCCGAAGCGCCGTCATGGGTATCATGGTGAAAGCGATTTCAATGACAGGGGTGCTCGTGGTAAAGATGAAAGATGTGGCCGAGTTGGCTGGCGTTTCGAGTGCCGCCGTCTCGCGCTACCTCAACGGTGGATATATCTCGGTGGACAAGGCCGAGCGCATTAAACAGGCGATTGAGCTGACCGGATACGTGCGGTCCAGTCAGGCTCGTGCGCTGCGCACCGGCTCCACCAAGCTCATCGGCGTCATCGTGCCCAAGATCAACTCGGAATCCGTGAGCCGCATTACCGCCGGCATTGGCCAGGTGCTCGGTCGCCGTGGCTACCAGATGCTGCTTGCCAACACCGACAACGCGGCCGATCGTGAGCTCGAATACCTCGATTTATTCCAAAACCACCCGGTTGACGGCATTGTGTTGGTGGCAACCATGATCACCGACGAGCACCGTCGCGCTATTGGGTCGTGCCGTGTACCCATTGTGTTGATTGGCCAGAATGTTGAGGGCGCGGCGTGCGTCTATCACGACGATTACGAGGCCGCCTTTGAGCTCGGCCGCGCGCTTGCGGGTCGGGTGGATGGCAAGATCGCCTACATCGGTGTTACCGAAGAGGACCGTGCGGCCGGTTACGACCGTCGTCGGGGCTTTGAGGCAGGCCTGCGCGCCGCGGGTAGCTCGCTCGATGCCGCCTTGATTCGCCAGGGGTCCTTTACGCTCGACTCGGGCTATCGCGCTGCGCGCGAGCTGCTTGCCGATGCCCCCGATGTTTCGTTTATCGCGTGCGCGACCGACACTATGGCGGCCGGCGCCCTGCGCGCTCTTGACGAGGTGCGCGGTATGGGCGAGGGCGTGCGTCGCGTGAGTGGTTTTGGCGACAACGCATTTTTGCGCGCGCTGACGGGCGGCATTCCCACCGTGCATTATGGCTACCTGACCAGCGGCGTCGAGGCGACCAATATGTTGCTCAATACGCTCGATGGCGTGGAGGGGGAGAGCGGTCTAAAGACCCTCAAACTCGGCCATCAGCTGATGAATGTCTAGGCTTTGTTCATGTCTTCCGGCCTCTGATCCCCTGTTTTTGCCTCAAAACTACCTTTCGCCGTCGAAAACCGACCGTTTACCGCTATATGAAAACGATTACAGATATATGAAACTGAAAACGATTACAGTGTAAGTGTCAAAGATGGCCGGGTGCAGATGCGCCCGTTGGAGGAAAGGGAAGTCATGGACTACCGCAAATCAGCCCAAGAGGTGCTCGACAACATCGGTGGCGCCGGCAACGTTGTTTCGGCCGCACACTGCGCCACGCGTCTGCGCCTGGTGATTGCCGATAACGCCAAGGTCGACAAGGAGGCCCTCGAGAATGTCGATGGCGCCAAGGGCGTCTTTGAAGCCCAAGGCCAGCTCCAGATTATTTTTGGCACCGGCACCGTCAACAAGGTCTACGAAGAGTTCATCGCGCTCAGCGGCGTCGAGGCTGCCACCAAGGCCGAGGTCAAGGAGGCCGCGGCGCAGCAGCAGAACATCTTTATGCGCGCCATTAAGGTACTCGGCGACGTCTTTGTCCCCATCATCCCCGCCATCGTGGCTTCGGGCCTGCTGCTGGGCATTATGAGCGCCCTCAACTTTATGGCCTCCAACGGCTTTATCGCGCTCGACACCAATAACTTTATCTATAAGATTGCCGATCTGGTCTCGGGCACGTCCTTTGGCATTCTGCAGATCCTGATCGGTTACTCCGCCGCTAAGGCCTTTGGCGCCAACCCGTATCTGGGCGCCGTCGTCGGTGGTGCATTCATCAACTCCTCGCTGCAGAGCGCCTATACGGTTGCCTCCGAGGGCGTGCAGACCATGGTCACCGTCATCCCCGGCGTGTACAGCTTTGAGTGGGTCGGCTATCAGGGTCATGTGATCCCCATCGTCATCGCCTGCGCCATTCTCGCCTTCCTCGAGAAGCGCCTGCACAAGATCGTTCCTGAGATGTTCGACCTCTTTGTGACTCCTCTCGTCTCCGTGTTTGTGACCGTGCTCGTGACGCTCGTTGCCGTCGGCCCCATCTTTGTCTGGGCCGAGAACGCCATCCTCGGTCTGATCCAGGCCCTGCTGACCCTGCCCTTCGGCATCGGTTCCTTTATCGTCGGCCTGTTCTATGCCCCCACGGTCGTTACGGGTATTCACCAGATGTACACCGCCATCGACCTGGGCCAGCTCGCCCAGTACGGCGTGACTTACTGGCTGCCCATCGCCAGCGCTGCCAACATCGCCCAGGGTGGTGCCGCGCTCGCCGTTGCCTTTAAGACCCGCGATGCCAGGATCAAGGGCCTGGCGCTTCCTTCGGCCCTGTCCGCCTTCATGGGCATTACCGAGCCTGCCATCTTCGGTGTGAACCTGCGCTTCTTTAAGCCCTTCATCGCCGGCTGCATCGGCGGCGGTTGCGGTGCCCTGGTCTGCGCGCTCACTTCGCTGGCCGCCTCCGGCACGGGCGTTACCGGTATCTTCGGTATCCTGCTGTGCCTGGCCCAGCCCGTGCAGTACGCGATCATGTTTGCGGTCGCCGCGCTGGTTTCCTTTGGCGTCTCGTTTGTCCTGTACAAGGACGAGCCCAAGGCTTCCGAGCAGGCCTAAGAGCTTTTGATTGAGGGAATGCCCGCGGGTTGTATGCTCACGGGCGTTTCCTGTATCTGGTGCCGTTCTCTGGCGCCTTGTTACTTTCGATCCGTTAGGACTTTGATATGTCTAATGCACTTGGTCGCGATCTTGCAAAGCTGGTTGCCGCCGTTGACGCCGCCGCCACTGAGTGCGGTTATGGCGCGTATGGCCAGCGCTTCCATATTATGCCGCCGGCGGGTTGGCTCAATGACCCCAACGGTCTCTGCCAGGTGGGTGGCGTGTTTCACGCGTACTTCCAGTATGCCCCGTTTGATGTGAACGGCGGCGTAAAGATGTGGGGCCATGCCACAAGCCGCGACCTTATGAACTGGGAATATGTTGGCGCGCCGCTGCTTCCCGACGAGCCGTTCGACTGCCATGGCGTGTATTCGGGCTCCGCGCTTGCCGAGGACGGCCGCATTCGCGTACTGTACACAGGCAACGTTAAGCTTTCCGATGCGGACGGCACGTACGACTACGTCAATACTGGCCGCCGCGCCGATACCGTCTATGTGGAGAGCGTTGATGGCCTTGCCGGTCGGGAGTTCAGCCAAAAGCGCGTGGTGCTGGCGTCCGAGGATTATCCCGACGATCTGACCTGCCACGTGCGCGATCCCAAGGTGTGGCGTGACACGGACGGGCGTTATCACATGGTGCTGGGCGCGCGTCGTCGCGTGGACGGGCCGCATGTCGAAAGCCGTTTTTGTGCGATGCACGGCGAAGGTGCCGGGCGCGATGTGGGCGAGATCTTGGTGTATGGCTCGGCCGATATGCTGAGCTGGGAGCTCGAAAGCCGCGTTTCCACGCCCGAGCGCTTTGGCTTTATGTGGGAGTGCCCGGGATACCTTGAGCTTGAGTCGGATGGCGGTGTACCGGCGAAGTGGCTGTCCTTCTCGCCCCAGGGTCTTGAGGGCGGTCGTTGGGACCGCGGCAATGTGTATGCCGCTGGCTACATGCCTGTATCGGGCGACATCACTGGTGGCAAGGACGCTTATGAGCTGGGCGAGTTCCGCCTGTGGGATGCCGGTTTTGACTTCTATGCGCCGCAGGAGTTTACGTCCGAGGATGGTCGCCACATTCTGATCGGCTGGATGGGCATGCCCGATGAGCCGACCTATGGCAACGCGCCCACCGTGGCGTGTGGCTGGCAGCACTGCATGACGGTGCCGCGTGAGCTTACAGCCGGCGCCGGCGGCGTGGTGCTGCAGCAGCCGGCTCGCGAGATCGAGCGCCATTATGCCTCGGTGCGTGTGGGGCAGGGCTCGTTGGAGGTTGCCGACGATACCTGCTTTGACGTTGTTGTTGACGGTGTCGATGGCGCGTTTACCGCGACCGTTGATGACGAGCTGAAGCTGGAGTTTGTGCCCGCCGAGGGCGAACTGCCCTCGCGCTTTGAGATGCGATTTACCGATGAGGGTCGCGCTTCTGCCGGCTGCGGTCGTACCGTGCGTTGGGAGCCCGTCGACGAGGTTCGTAACGTGCGCATTGTTGGCGATGTCTCGTCGGTCGAGGTGTTCGTGAATGATGGCGCGCTCGTGTTTTCGACGCGCATCTATCCCGAGGCCTATGGCGTGACCGTTGACGCTCCGGGCACGAGCGTGAACTATCACACGCTCAACATCTAAGCGATTCGTCGCATATCGGCGCTATACTGCAGCCGTTGCCCACGATGCGGGGAACACCCGCATCGTGGGTTTTTGTTTTGAAGGGACGGTGCCGTATGGGCGTACAGCAGCTAGAAGAGGCCTGGGCTTTGAGGGCCGGCGCGCGTGAGGCGCGGTTGCTTGCGGCCCCGCATGTGCCGGCAGCGCTGTCGCAGCTGGGGATTGTGCGTCCCGGTGACCGCCTAGTGGCCTTTGCGGATGACTTTGCCGATGCGTTTGCGCGCGGCTTTGATGGCTGCGACGTGGCTATGGTGGAGGAGTCGTCGGTTGCGGCGTTTGCTGCTGCGTCCGATGGCTTTGATGCTTCGTTTGATGCCGAGGGGCCGCACCTGTGGTGGTTCGTCAACTCCATTGGCGGGTTTGGACTGCGCGTGCCCGATCTTCGTGCGCTGGGTCGGGCGGCGCGTGAGGCCCATGCGCTGCTGGTTGTGGACAACACCGTGGCGTCAGCTTTTGGCTGTGATTCGCTGCGGCTGGGTTCTGCGCTGTCGCTCGAGGCGCTCGATCGCGTATGCGCCGGTGATGCTCCGCGCAAGTTGGTTGCCGTATCGGTCGCGCGCTCGCAGCTCAAGCGCCATCGTGTGGATGCCGCGGCCGAGTGCGCGCATACCCTGCTTGAGGGCTGTGGCTTGGCCAAGTTTGAATTGACTGCTGACGAGGCCGGTGTGCTGGAGCGGGGACTGGACTCGCTCGACGTCCGTATGCAGGCGCATTTCGACCGCGCCCGTGCGCTGGCCGAGTATCTGGCCGCCAACGAGATGGTGAGCAACGTGCGCTATCCCGGACTGAGCTCGCATCCCGACCATGCGGTTGCGACAGGAATCCTCGAGCACGGCTTTGGCCCGGCAGTTGAGTTTGACCTTATCGAGCGCAGTGCGGGTGATTTCTTCGATGCTTTGCCGGGGGAGTTTCGTACATCGCCCGCCGGCGGCGCAACGACGCGCCTCTCGGCCACGCGCGGCAAGCAGGGGAGCACCATCCGCCTCTTCGCCGGCACCGACAACCCCCTGGTCGTAGCGTCCGCCCTAGATAACGCCCTCCGCAACTAGCTAAATCATCCTCGACTCCATAAGTTGCGGTGAAATATGGATTGATTTACGGCTTTATCGGCATAAACAGTCCCTATTTCACCGCAACTTAGAGAGGACGGCCTCAGTCGGTACTACTGTATCAGCCGAGGCCGCTGCATCGTTAGCGCTGAACGTAGGCGCGAACCAGCTCGTAGGTATTGCGCACGCCGTCGATGTGGCTGCGCTCGTAGTTGTGGCTCGCGTACACGCCGGGGCCGATCAGACCATGGCGAATGTCGTAGCCGGCCGAGAGCGTGGCCTCGACGTCGGAGCCATAGTGCGGGTACACATCGATGGCGTAATCGAGCTCCAGCTCGCGCGCGATGTTGGACAGCGTGGTTACCAGGTCGTAGTTGTACGGACCGCCCGAATCCTTAGCGCAAATCGAAACCATGCGCTCGGTGCAGCCCAGGTCGTCGCCCACGCAGCCCATGTCCACGCTGATCATCTCGCGCGTGTCGGCCGGCACGAAGGCACCGCCATGGCCGACCTCCTCGTACACGGTAAAGAGCAGCGAAACCTTACGCGAAAGCGTCACCTCGCCAGCGGCGACGGCACGCGCCAAGCCCAGCAAAATGGCGGCCGAAAGCTTGTCATCCAGGAAGCGGCTCTTAATGTAGCCGCTCTCCGTCACCGTGGTACGCGGATCCATAGCGATGATGTCGCCGGTTTGAATACCCAGCTCGAGCACATCGTCCTTGCTGTCAACGTTCTCGTCGAGCAGGATTTCCATGTTCTTCTCGATGGTCTTGACCGGCTCATCGGCCACATGCGCCGAAGGCTCGGTATTGAGAACCACGCCCGTGTACACATTGCCGCCACGCGTGTAGACGGTGCAGTTCTCGCCATCGGCCGTAGACCACTGGTGCCCACCAAGCGTCGTGGGACGCAGGCGGCCATTGTCCTTAATGGAGCGCACCATGGCGCCCAGGGTATCGACATGGCTCGCCAGTACGAGCGGCTCACCCTCGCCACCAAGCTCAACGAGCACGTTGCCCTTATTGGAACGCTCGGGGCCAAAGCCCATATCGCGCAGGGTCTCCATCAGATAATCAGTAGCCGCACGGGTATAGCCGGTAGGCGAAGCAATAGAAGTCAGCGTCTTAAGCTGTCCTGCGATATAGGAGAGCGTCTCCCCTAGAGAAGCATCAATATTAGAAGTCATATGCATCCTTCCAAGTAAAACTAAGACCGAGTCCCGATTTTAACCGTTCTGCACGTGCAATGCCCCAGGAGCCGAGCCGCCTCCAGACGTCCCCGCACCGGTTTTGTGCACGTGCACGGTTTACAATCTCAATCTTGCATAAATCCTATTGGTATTTGCATAGAAATGAGGCATCTTTTTGCTTCGTCTCAGGGTGCCCCACCTTGGACCGTGCAAAAAACGGAGTATTCAGCACCGTGGGCCCCAACGGCCCCATCACGAACGACAAAACGACGCGGTTACAGCAGTGTTGCAGGTCGTCGCAAAGCAGAAACTCAGTAACAACCCCCTCCACTCATCGATAGCCCGCCCACAATGGCTGTCGATGGGCGCTTGCGGATCACTACCGCCCATTCACAACGTTATGCATTTTTAAGAGCTTGTTGAATACTCCCAAAAATGCACGGTGCTCCCCGGGAGCCACTGCTGGGTTATCCCCCGGCATTCAGAAAATCTAAGTGCCAAAAAATAAGATTTTTTGACTCCGTGTTGTATAACCCGCCATTCGTGGGTACCATTCAACGCGTACGCAAACAAAAAGGGTTAATTCGCGTGGTATAACCGCGCGGCCCAAAAAGGAGGAGACAAGCATGTCGTCTTTGAAGCCGCTTGCAGATCGTGTTCTGGTCAAGCCCGACGAGGCCGAGCAGAAGACCGCTTCTGGTCTGTATATCGCCAGCAACGCTCAGGAGAAGCCGCAGCGTGGCACCATCGTTGCCGTTGGCGCCGGTAAGGTCAACGACAAGGGCGAGCGCATCCCCATGGACGTTCAGGTCGGCGACGTTGTCATCTACGGTAAGTTCGGTGGCAACGAGGTCAAGGTCGACGGCGAGAAGTATCTGCTGATGCGCGCCGACGACATCTACGCTATCGTCGAGGCCTAGTCTCGTCGGAATCTCTGATTCGTCTTTGAACGCGCCTGCCGCATAGGACTCGGAAGCGGCGACGCGAGTCACATTTCTTTTGGAGGATTACCTACCATGGCAAAGAACATTACGTTCAACACCGATGCCCGCGCTAAGCTTGCCAAGGGCGTCAACACTCTGGCCGACGCCGTTACCGTCACCATGGGCCCCAAGGGTCGCTACGTTGCGCTGCAGCGCACGTTCGGTGCCCCGACCATCACCAACGACGGCGTTTCCGTCGCCAAGGAGATCGAGCTCGAGGACAACATCGAGAACATGGGCGCTCAGCTGGTGAAGGAGGTCGCCACCAAGACCAACGACACCGTGGGTGACGGCACCACCACCGCAACCCTGCTCGCTCAGGCCATCGTCAACGACGGTCTGCGCAACGTTGCTGCTGGCGCTAACCCGCTGGCCATCCGTCGCGGCATCGACAAGGCCGTCAACGCCGCCGTCGCCGAGATGAAGAAGCAGGCCAAGCCGGTCGAGACCAAGGAGCAGATTGCTTCCGTCGGTACCATCTCTGCCGGTGACCCCGAGGTCGGCGAGAAGATCGCCGAGGCCATGGAGGTCGTGGGCAAGGACGGCGTCATCACCGTCGAGGATTCCCAGACGTTCGACATCACCATCGACACCGTCGAGGGCATGCAGTTCGACAAGGGCTATGTCTCCGCTTACTTCGTCACGGACAACGACCGCATGGAGGCCGTGATGAAGGATCCGTACATCCTCATCACCGACCAGAAGATCTCCAGCGTTCAGGACATCATGCCCGTTCTCGAGGCTGTCCAGCGCGCTGGCCGTGGCCTGCTCATCATCGCTGAGGACATCGACGGCGAGGCTCTGCCTACCCTGGTCCTCAACAAGATCCGTGGCGCCCTCAACGTCTGCGCCGTCAAGGCTCCGGGCTACGGCGATCGCCGCAAGCGCATCCTCGAGGACATCGCCGTCCTCACCGGTGGCCAGGCTGCCCTGGACGAGCTGGGCGTGAAGGTTGCTGACATCACCGCCGATATGCTCGGTACCGCTAAGTCCGTCACCATCTCCAAGGACAACACCGTCGTCGTCGGCGGCGCTGGCTCCAAGGAGGCCATCGACGCCCGCATCGCTCAGATCAAGGGTGAGATGGAGAACACCACCTCTGACTTCGACCGTGAGAAACTCCAGGAGCGCCTGGCAAAGCTCTCCGGTGGCGTTGCCGTCATCAAGGTCGGCGCTGCTACCGAGTCCGAGCTCAAGGAGATCAAGCACCGCGTCGAGGATGCCCTGCAGGCTACCCGCGCTGCTGTCGAGGAGGGCATCGTCGCCGGCGGTGGCGTCGCCTTCATGGACGCTGCTCCTGCGCTCGACGCTGTCGAGATCGACGACCCCGAGGAGAAGATCGGCGTCGACATCGTCAAGAAGGCTCTGACCGCTCCGGTCGCCACCATCGCCAAGAACGCTGGCTTTGAGGGCGCTGTCGTGGTCGACAAGGTTGCCGAGCTGCCCGCTGGTCAGGGTCTCAACTCTGCCAACGGCGAGTGGGGCGACATGATCGAGATGGGCGTCCTCGACCCCGTCAAGGTCAGCCGCGTCACCCTGCAGAACGCTGCTTCTGTCGCCAGCCTGATTCTCATCACCGAGGCTACCGTCTCCGATGTGCCCAAGAACACTCAGCTTGAGGACGCTATCGCTGCTGCCACCGCTGGTCAGCAGGGCGGCGGTATGTACTAAGGCCGACAAGGTCTAGAACTCCCACCGGGAATCCGGGGGCGTGACGGGGTTTCTCTCCGGAACATTCCGCAGGAC
>URTZ01000074.1 GCA_900550825.1 uncultured Collinsella sp.
CCGAGCAGATTCGGGCCCGCCGTCTTTTTCTATCGTTACTCGGTAAAGGCGTTGCCGACGCTCTGGCCGCCAACATACGTCTCGACGAGGGTAAGCTCATGGTCGAACACGACAAAGTCGGCGTCGCGACCCGGCATGATGCTGCCGCACTTACCCTCGATGTGCGCGGAGCGTGCCGGCACCTCGGTTGCCATGCGAATGGCGATATCGGCGCTGGCGATGTCCCAGTCAACGATGTTCTTGACGCCCTGGGCAAGCGTGAGCACCGAGCCGGCAATGCTCTTGCCGTCGGCGAGCCAGCACAGGTTGTCCTTCATGATGACGTCCATGCCACCACTGGTGTAGCTGCCCTCGGGCATGCCGCCGCAGCCCAGGCAGTCAGTGATGAGCACCGTGTGTTGCCAGCCCTTTGCCTGCAGCAGCGCCTTGATGGCGGCAGGGTTTACGTGCCTGCCGTCACAGATGATCTCGGCGTAGGTCTCGGGCGTGGACATAGCGGCACCCACGACACCGGGCTCACGGTGATGCAGCCCGCGCTGGCCGTTATAGGTATGCGTAAAGCAGCTGGCACCGGCGTTGATGGCGGCGATGCACTCATCGTAGGTGGCGTCGGAGTGACCGATGCTGGTCACCACACCCTTGGCGTTCAGGGCAGCCGCATAAGCAGCGGCACCGTCGCGCTCGGCCGCCATGGCGCTCTTAACGATGCGACCACCCGCAGCCTCCTGCCACTGATCGAAGACCTCCTCGGAAGGATCGATAAGATAAGCGGGGTTCTGCGCGCCCACGTGCTTCATGGTAAAGAAGGGGCCCTCCAAGTAGATGCCCTGAATGCGAGCACCACAGAAGTCGGGGCCGCGGCCCTCGTCCGCCTGGGCAATGGCGGCGCAGGCGTCCTTGATCTGCTCGACGCCATCGGTGAACGTCGTGGGCAGCCAGCTGGTGGTACCGCGACGGGCGAGCTCGGTTGAGCTGATATCGATGCCCTCGGGATCGTTATCGGTAGTTGAGTGGTTGTAGAAGCCATGGATGTGAGTATCGACCATGCCCGGTGCGATCCACGATCCCGTGTAGTCCTTAATCTCGCAAGAGGGCTCGGCAGCCTGCCAGGCGCCAAAGACGCCATCCTCGACCATAAGATAGCCGCCCAGTTGCGGGCCTGCCGGCAAGAAGAACTTGTCAGCCTTAATTGCGTACGTGCTCATATGCACTCCTTGCTTCTAAAGCAGTTGACTGTGGTGATGCTATACCCAGCTCAGGTAAAACAAAAAGCGCCCGCCCGCCGTTATGAGCGGACGGGCGCCCTTACAGAGGGACGCGATTAAGCGGTGAAGGGGTGAATCGTCACGCCCTTGACCACGCGGTTGACCGTGCCGGTGGGGCTCGGCGTATCGGGCGTGTTGCCCACGCGCACGGAGTTGAGCAGGCTGATGGCCTGGGCAAACATCACGAACGGCAGAGCGAGGTAGCCCTCGGGAAGCGCTTCGTAGCCCTTAAAGGTGAAGGACTCACCCTCATAGACGGTAGCACCTTCCTGCTGAACGGCGATGGTGTGCTGAGCGATTTCGTCGCCACCGATCTCGTTGAGGATGTCGATGTCGTACTGACGGGTGTAGGCGTCGTTGTTGACGAACACGAAGACGAGCGTCTTATCGTCGACGAAGGACTTGGGTCCGTGACGATAGCCCATGGAGGTGTCGTAGGAAGTAGCGACCAGACCGTGAGCGAGCTCGAGGATCTTGAGCTGGCTCTCCTGGGCAAGGCCACCAAAGGAGCCAGAACCCAAGTAGGTCACGCGGCTGAAGTCGCCAGCCAGGTAATCGGCGATCTCAGACTCACGAGAGATGACCTCCTCGCCCATCTTGGCAATCGTCTCGACCCACTCGGCCTTCTGCTCGTCAGAGGCAGTGTCGAAAATAAGGGTGGAGAGCAGGGTCATGCAGGAATAAGAGCCAGTCATGGCGAAGCCCTTGTCGTTGGCGCGCGGAATGAGCAGCGTCAGCGCATTGGGATCATCGGCAGACTCGACGGCGAGCTTGCCCTCGGGAGCGCAGGTGATGTTGAGGAACTTGACGTTGTGGACGAGCTCCTTGGCAACGGCAACGGCGGCAAGGCTCTCGGGGCTGTTGCCAGAGCGGGCAAAGGAAACCACGAGCGTGGGATCCTCGGCGCGCAGGAAATCGCGCGGAGCGCTCACGATGTCGGTCGTGGCGATGGGCTTAAAGTCGTAGAGATCAGTGTTGCCAGCGTGACGCAGGTACGGGGCGCAGGTATCGCCAACGTAGTCGGACGTACCGGCACCGGTGAAGACAACGGACAGACGACCCTCGCCCATAGCGCGAGCCTCGGCCAGGAAGGCCTCGATGGCCTCCTTGTTCTCGCGATAGATGTTGAGCGTATCACGCCAAAGCTCGGGCTGCTGAGCAATCTCGGCCGTGGTGATCTGGGCGCCGAGCTCGGTGAGCTCCTCGACACTCTTCTCGAACATTTCTAATACCTCTTTCTTTACTAAATTGCCTGATATACAAAGACTCAACCTGAAAAGTCAAATCGAGTAGTAGTCATAGGCTGTTTTTCTTTCGTTAGCACTCGTATCCGATCACACAGTATCTCGATAGTGAGAGATTCTGTACTTGAACTTGTCCGCGCGAGCCACCGAAAGCGTGAACTCGACAACATCATTTTGGGTGTTGTGAGTAGTTCGGACTATGTCCAGAACTGGCGCACCCTCACTAATACCTAGAAGCCGAGCGTCACATGGACGTGCTATACCCGCAGAGAACTCCTCATCTGCTACTCGAATTTTCTGCTGATAATCCTGCTCAATGACATCGTAAAGGGGCTTCTGTTCGAGTAGAGGACGCTTGAGTGAAATAAAGAGCCTTGCTGGAAGATAGCTACGCTCAACCATCATAGGTATACCATCTGCCATCCGTAAACGTTTGAGTTTTAACACCTTTTCACCCAAACGAATCCCCATTTGTATCGAGAGCGTTTTATCTGCTTCCATTTCACAGAACTCTAAGATGGTTGTTTCTGGCAGCCGGCCCATCGCTTTCATCTGTTCAGTAAAACTGTACGATTGGGTAAGATTTGTTGCTTGAGCTAGTCGATCGGCAACAAACGTACCGCGACCTTGTTTTCGCACAATCCGACCAAGATACTCAAGTTCCTGAATTGCAAGTCGGACAGTCGATCGCGAAAGCCCGTAGCGTTCGGCAAGTTCACGTTCGGACGGAATCAAATCACCTGGCTGATATTCATGATCAATTTTCTCGATCAGAATATCTACGAGCTGATCGTATAGCGGTTGCCTGTGCCTCTTGCACGTCATGATATTCTCCACGTAATGAGCAATTGACCAATACTTCAGCCTTCAGGTAATGCATCAACATGTCCCATAAATGGGCTAATAGCGACACTACATCTCATCGTCTTCATCAATGTCAGCACTCTCGAGTTTCTTGAGATCGACTCCCTCACGACCAACGACCCGTGCGCGTTCGGCAAGTTCATCAAGCGTTGGGTCTCCAAACGCACGCGTCATAACGAGCTCTACCAACATAGGTAGATTTGTTCCGGTGACAACGGTCACGTTATCGAGCTCAGTCGTCATTGGGATAGCTTGATTGAACGGAGTACCGCCAAGCAAATCAACAAACACCAATACGCCATCACAAGCTTGACGCATCTTGGCAATGCAGGTTCGCAAATCATCACCAAAAGTAACCGCCTCCGAGCCCGCAAAAGGAACTACCTCAAAATTAGGCTGTTCGCCGGCGACCATATCCACAGCGCTTTTCAAACCAGGTGCAAACTGACCGTGACCAGTTAGTACAAATCCAATCATTCTATCTACCTTTCTACCGTTCGCTTTCTCTAGCCAAAGAACCCCTCAAAAGGGCTCTTACGACCACTGCATCATTAAAGTTTAGTGAGTATTTTGTTTTATCGTGGGAGGTCTGTGAGCGTCTCTAAGCTGCTTTTCAAGGTTGCGATATCTACGTGCTTCGCCCTTGTTCCCGCTGCTCTCATATTGATATGAAAGCAGCAGATAGAGCTTTCCGCGTAACCCAAGGTCGTTCGTATCCAGCATAGCTTCCATCTCATCGATCTTATCATGCCGACGGCAAAAGACTATGTCGTAGGTCAATTGACTGTCCGCCAAAATGCCCTTCGACACGATGGGGCGCATCTCTTCCAACATGGACGCTGCCCGCTTCCGGTCACCCGTCTTGATATAGAAATTAAAGGCGCGAACCGCAAGCTGTCGACGTTGTTTATCGCTGCACGACATCTCCAGCAAGTGGTCAAGCATTCGATCCGCATATGCGTCCATATCAGCAGCTTCATAGATCGTGAAACGCAGGTAATACTGCTTATACGTAGACATTACTATACGCGCAAGTTTGCGATCGAGCAGGTCTATGCAATCTTGGTATAAGCCCAAGTTAAACAATACCTGCAATTTCATATCGAAGTATTTTTTCGCTCCTTCGGTCACAGCGAAATAAGCCACGACAACACAAATGAACAGGACGATCCAAAATGGCATTGCGCTATATTCCCTTCAAGGCAGCCTTAATGAATTAATCCAACACGATGACTGCACAACCGCCTATGAACAGCGGTGTCCGACAAAACAAAAGAGGCGCACACTCCAGGGGATATGGCGATAAAGTCGCCTTGGAGGTGTGCGCCACGTCTCAATTGAGGCTCAAATGCCGTGACAATATGGGGTACTTAGCCCTTGCAAATGATACCGAATGCACCCAAGGCAATGGACAGAACCAGGACGATAAAGATGGCCTTCGTCGAGGTCATGCCTTTCTTACCGAGGAGCCAGTACACGAAGCCGACGAGTGCGGCAGGAACCAGCTTGGGGCAGATCATATTGCAGATGTTCTGCAGATCAACGGTAACGCCACCGATAACGGGCTTCGCTGCAATAACGATGCCGACATTGGTTGCGACCAGAGCACCGACCATAAAGACACCCATTACGGAGGCCGCGTCAGTCAGCGCGTTCAGACGGTCGCTCATGGTGGTGACGAGCTTCATGCCCTGCTCGTAGGCCATGTGGGTCTGCTTGCAGCGGAACCAGTCAACAAGGATGTTGACGGCGACCCAGATGAAGATACCCAAGGGGTTGCCGTTCATGGCCATATTGGCAGCCAGGGCGCCGAAAATGGTCGGAAGCAGCGAACCGAAGATGGAATCGCCGATGGAAGCCAACGGTCCCATGAGACCAGTCTTGAGACCGGCGACAGCCTCGAGGCCCTCGAGGCCCTCCTCTTCCTCGATCGCCAAATCGATACCGGTGATGATCGTGTTGAGGAAGTTTGAGGTGTTGAAGAACGGCGCACACTGGGCACGGCAGGCTTCCTTTAGCTCCGGCGTGCCGTCACCGTACAGCTTGCGCAGCGTGGGCAGGATAATCCAGAGATAACCGGAGTGCTGCATGCGCTCGTAGTTCCAACCATCCTGGAAACCAAGCAGGTTACGACGGTTAATCTGCGCAAGGTCGTCCTTGGTAATCTTGTAGCCAGTGGTGCCATTAGCGAGTTTCTCATTAGAGCTCATCGTCGTCGTCTCCCTCCGCAGCGCCAGCAGCAGCGACGGGACGCTGGTTGTTCTTGTAGTACAGCAAAGACAGAGCAAAGCCAATAATAGCGATCGCCAGCATCGACATGTTATTGAACATACCGACCATATCCACAGCGCCCTTACCAAGTGCGCCGTTCACAGCGACGATGTTGGTGTTGAGGTTCATGATGCTCGTGAAGGCCGTACCAAACAGGGCGGCGACTACAAAGCCGAGCAGCAGGTAGGCAACATGCTTTTTGACCGGCAGGTAGCGGAGCAGGATGGCAAAGCCAACGGCGGGCAGGGCACCGCCGGCAACGGACAGACCGTCGCCCAGCCACTTCCAATCGCCGTTAAGGGCGGTGGTGATGCCCTCGACCAAGCCCTGGCCAAATGCGAGAGCCAGGAAGACCGGAATCATGCGGGACAGCATCCAGGAAACGGCACCGAGCAAGTAGTGCACGTTGTAGGCGCCCCAGTTCATCTTCTCGATATCGGCATCGCACGCATGACCGAAGAACGTGTTGGCAAAACGGCCGGCGATATCGGTGTAGACGAGAATGGCAGCGACAGGCACGCCGATGGCGGCAAGAGCCGTCTCGGGATTCATGCCCGCGCCCACGGCAAAGGCGGTGGCGACCAAAGTGCCGGAGTTGGCATCGATACGAGAGGCGCCGCCAAAGGTACCAACGCCCAGGACGGTGAGCTGCATGCTACCGCCGATAAATAGACCGGTCTGCAGGTCACCCATAATCAAACCGGTAATCATACCGGAGAAGACGGCAGAGCCGGCACAGGTGTACCAGTTCAGCTCATCCATGATCTGATAACCCGCATACAGGGTTAACAGAAGAATCTGCCACCAAGCAATCATGGTAAACTCCTTATTTGAGGTGTAACAGTTTCTACAATACCAATACGCTTATATAAACCGCGCATCCCCCTTCGCGGCTTAGCGTCAATTCGACTAGAGCGCGAGAGCCTCTGGGTTATCCTGCGGCGTCAGCTGAATGACGATTGGAAGATTATCGGCCTTAAGTTTGGCAAACGCGTCAAGGTCCCCCTGGTCGCAACTAATGTTGCGAGACAGCTTCTTGACCGGCTCCATGGTCGTCATATTACCGACAATAAGCTGCTCGAGCTTAACGCCTTGCTCCAAAAGTCGAACGTAGACCTCGGGCTTTTTTGCAACAATAAAGAGACGTTGTGCATCATATTTGCCAGCAGTGATGTTGGCAGCGGCCTTGTCGACAGGAAGCACAGACAACTTCACCGTTGCCGGGCAAGCCATGCGAAGAACCTGCTTTTGGGTAGCGTCTTGCGATACCTCGTCGTCGACTACCATGAAGCGGCTTACCTGACGGGCGTTAGACCAGAGGTTTGCCACCTGTCCGTGAATCAAGCGAAAGTCGATTCGTGCGCCTACAATCATTTCTACTCAACTCCTTCTTGTTCAAGTGTACGAATAACGGGCTCAGAGCGAAGGGAGATATTCGCACCGTAAACGCCCTCTGTTTCGAACATAACGAGCTCATTGGTACCGGGGTGTAATAAACCGTGCGGAACATAGAGCGTCATGATGGGACCCTTATCCCAAAAACGCCCGACATTCGTTCCGTTAATGAATGCCACGCCCTTTCCAAAACCCGTAGTGTCGATAAAGGTATCAGCCGGCTCAGATATATCAAACTTTGCGCGATAAAAGGAAGGTTGCCCCTCTACCCAGCCGGCGGAATAATCAAGATTATCGATGTTATCGAGTGGCAGACAACGCATCTCCCAACCGGTAACAAAGTGAAGATCAACGCAAACTCCTGTCCTAATGCCCTTATGCTGCGTATCGGCGAGCAACTTGTGACCATAATTGACGCGACCCATATCCTCGGTCAGAACATCCAGGCGGTTTTGTTCACAGGGAAGAACGCAGTGAATATCTTCCCCGATGTGCTCCTGATACTGCGTCGCCACTTTGTCACCGTTCACAAACACCTGTGCACGGTCGCGGGCGTCAATAACCCGAATACGTTCTTCATCTGCACGGTCACGCTCGACAGTCGTGGTATATAACGTATATCCATACGACTGACCCATCTCTTCCATGGGCATAGGATATTGGGCTTCAATCGGCTCCGAAAGAATATCGAGCACATTAAAGAGACTTACGCGCTCACTCACCGAAATATCGGGCATGGAAAACGTCTTTTTTGTTAACGGCTTGCTTTGCGCGATATCGGGATACAGCTCGTGAACTGTCCTTTGAATTGCGAAGTATTTCTCGGTCGGGTTGCCCTGTTCGTCCAATGGAGCATCGTAGTCATATGATGTCACCTGGTGCAGGTCATGCGTATGGCGTGCAGAACATCCGTTCATAAATCCAAAGTTGGTGCCTCCATGAAACATGTAGAGGTTTAAAGATCCACCAAGCTCGAGCACCTCGCGAACGCAAGAGGCAAGATCTTCGGGATCGCGTCTGACGACGTTCTCCCCATAGCGATTGAACCAGCCGTCCCACAACTCCATGCACATAAGAGGCCATTGTTTTCCATGCTCCTTGTGAAAAGCAGAAAGAGCCTCAAAGTTCTCCTTTGCATGAGAACCAAAGTTGCCGGTGCACAACACATCATCGTCAATGAGCGTACCGGCACGAAGACACCCACGCCACGGGCCATCGGAAGTACAAAGGGGCACGGAAACCCCACGCTCGACCATAAGGCGACGAATCGCACGAAGATAGTCCTTATCCTCGCAATATGATCCATACTCGTTTTCAACCTGCATCATGATGATGTTTCCGCCCTTGTCAATCTGACGCGGGACGAGTATCGGCATGAGATGGTCGTAGTAATGCGCAACGTGAGCAAGAAACTTGGGGTCGCTGCTACGCGGTCTCATATCATGTTGGCGCAGCAGCCATGCTGGCATGCCGCCAAATTCCCATTCTGCGCAAATAAACGGAGAAGGCCGAACAATTGCATACAGACCGAGTGACGCCGCCTCATCAAGAAATGCCGCCAAATCAATTGAACCAGAAAAATCGAAGACGCCAGGCTTTGGCTCATGAAGATTCCACGGTACATACGTTTCGACCGTATTAAACCCAAGAGCCTTAAGGTTATAGAGCGAGTGGTGCCAGTCGCTCGGATGAACACGCATATAGTGAATCGCCCCCGACAAGATGGTGAACGGCTCATCATCGAGTAGGAATTGATTGGTGATCTTAAACGAATGCATGCTACTCCCGATCTTCGTGCTCTACGACGCGGATGCCGGTTCCCCGACCCTCAGCTAAACGCCTTGCCTATTATGGACGCATTGACGCAATTATGTAGTCAGAATCTGAAGTGGTCCGTAAACGGTAGCCAAATGACGATGAACGGCTTTAATGAACAAAATATAAACCCACTGGTAAATTACTTTTTTACTATAGATTTCTAGCGATTCTATATTTGAAAGGTGGTATGTACCAGCTATCCACTATTTCATACTAGTTACATTATGCTTCAATCGCATTTCTTCAAATGCTTATCTACTTTGTTGTTGCCGATTTGAGTGCGCGTGCGCCAACCCAAGCATCGTCACGGCTTCAGTTCCCCTATTCATAAACATAAAACCCCGCCAAACGTGATT
>URTZ01000075.1 GCA_900550825.1 uncultured Collinsella sp.
GGCTGTCGGCGCAGCCGACTGGGGGTGATCAACATCAACAGAACCACCCACCCCAGAAATCGGCAATTCCCCAGCAAACAGCTGCCGGGCTACCTCATAGCAATCCTCAACAGCAGTAGGGAAGCGGTATTCAGGAGCCAGCCGGTACTCGACTGAGATCACACGGCGTTGCAGACGTACGGCCATATGCGCGCAAGCCTGCGTGTACAGGTTGATGCCGCCTGTGGTCCAACCGCCACCGTGGAAAAACAGGATCGTGCCACGCGGCGTGACTGAGGGAAGTTCCGTGTTGGCATTGCCGGAAATACCGTCGGCGTTGCCGCTCGACGTGCTTTCCTTGATGAGTATTTTGGGTAGGACTTTGGGTAATACGGCGGGCAGAATCGCGGATATTGCCGAGGCCACGGGCGTGCCATTGGCGGAAGATTCCTCCAGGGCTTCGGGCAGGGGCGCTCCATAGGCGACCAGCGGCGTGAACACTCGCAATGGTACGGCATATCCATCCGCCATAGGCGCGAAGGCGTCCTCGACACGGCATTTCGGATTGTCGGGTGCCTGCTTGGCGATAAGCTCTTCCGCCACGCGCTGCAATTTGTACGACTTGCCCGCGTTGGGCTTGATGTAGCTGGCGGCCTTCATCGCGGCGAACAATGCCTCGTTGATCGGCATGACGACAGGTCCTTTCAGCGGCGGATTCGGTAGTGCGAACACCCCAACCTTAGCCCATGACCGGCATGAACAAAAAAGGGAAGGAACCCGAGAGTTCCTTCCCTGTGTGCCGTATCAGACGCGATACGCGCCGATTATCAGGCGGTGAAGTATTCCACGCCGGCCTCGAAGATCGGCTGGTACTTGTTGCCGGGCACGTTGACGTACAGGCCGTTGCCGGAACGCTCCGAGTGACCCATCTTGCCAAACACGCGGCCGTCCGGGCTGGTGATGCCCTCGATGGCGAGCAGCGAGCCGTTCGGGTTCACATCCAGGTCCATGCCGGGGGTGCCGGTCTCGTCCACGTACTGCGTGGCGATCTGGCCGTTGGCCCTGAGCTGGGCGAGCACCTCGTCGGAGGCCACGAAGCGGCCCTCGCCGTGGGAGATGGCCACGGTGTGAATGTCGCCGACCGAAGTCTTGGACAGCCACGGGGAGAGGTCGGAGGCCACGCGCGTGCGGACCAGTCGGCTCTGGTGGCGGCCGATGGTGTTGAAGGTCAGCGTCGGGCAGGCGTCGGTCATCGGCACGATGTCGCCGTACGGCACCAGACCCAGCTTGACGAGCGCCTGGAAGCCGTTGCAGATGCCGAGCATCAGACCATCGCGGTTCTTCAGCAGGTCACGCACGGCCTCGGTGACGGCCGGCGCACGGAAGAACGCGGTGATGAACTTGGCGGAACCGTCCGGCTCGTCGCCGCCGGAGAAGCCGCCTGGGATCATCACGATCTGGCTCTTGTTGATCTCGTCGACCAACGCCTGCGTGGATTCGGCGACGGCGGCCGGCGTCAGGTTGTTGACGATCAGTGTGGTCACATCGGCGCCGGCACGCTCGAAGGCGGCGGCGGAATCGTACTCGCAGTTGTTGCCCGGGAACACCGGGATCACCACATGCGGCTTGGCCACGGAAGAGCCGACGTACACGGTCTTCTTCGGCGCGTGGAAGTCGATGGTCTCGACGGTCGCGCCCTTGTCCTCGCCCTTGGAACGGTACGGGAACACGGATTCGATGCCGGACTCCCAAGCTTCCTGCACAGCGTCCAGGTCCAGCGTCTCGCCGGCGGCCTTGAACACGTACTCGGAGGTGGTGGTGCCGATTTCGCCGATCTCGACCAAATTGGAGACGGCCGGAAGCTTGGCATCGTCCGCCAGCTCGACGATGAACGAACCGTATGCCGGGGTGAACAGGTCGTCCACGGCGATGCTGTTGTTCAGGGTCACGCCGATGCGGTTGCCGAGCGTCATCTTGAACAGGGCTTCGGCGGTGGCGCCATAGCCCGGCGTAGAGACGGCCAGGGCATCGTGGAAGTCGGTGAGCTCCTCGATCACGGAGAACACCTCAAGCAGCGCATCCTTGTCCGGGGTCAGACCGTCGGCCAGGTAGCGCGGCGCGATGCGTACGATACGGTGATCGGCGTCCTTGAATTCAGGGGAGGTGGCGCGCTTCATGTTGCCCACGGCCACGGCGAAGGAGATCAGCGTCGGCGGCACGTCGAGATCCTCGAACGAACCGGACATGGAGTCCTTGCCGCCGATGGCGCCGGCGCCCAGGTCCACCTGGGCCATCAGCGCGCCGAGTACGGCGGCCGCCGGCTTGCCCCAGCGTTCCGGCTCGTCGCGCAGCTTCTCGAAGTACTCCTGGAAGCTCAGGTAGGCCTTCTCATGCTCGAAGCCGGCCGCGACCAGCTTGGCCAGCGACTCGACCACGGACAGGTAGGCGCCGGTGAACTGGTTCTTGGACATGATGTACGGGTTGAAGCCCCACGCCATCGCCGAAGCGGTGGTGGTCTCGCCGAACACCGGCAGCTTGGCGACCATGGCCATGTTCGGGGTGAGCTGACGCTTGCCGCCGAACGGCATGAGCACGGTGCCCGCGCCGATGGTGGAGTCGAAGCGCTCCGAAAGGCCCTTGTTGGAGGCCACGTTGATGTCGGTGACCAGCTTGTTCATGCGTTCGGCCAGCGTGCCCTCGCCCCACGGGGTCTCGTAGGACTGCTGTGCCTCGACATGCACGGTCTGGTGCTTGGAAGCGCCGTTGGAGGCCAGGAACTTACGGGACAGATTCACGATCTTGTCGCCGTTCCAGGTCATCACCATGCGCGGGTCCTCGGTCACGGTGGCGATCACCGTGGCTTCGAGGTTCTCTTCGCGGGCGTAGGCCAGGAACTCGTCCACGTCCTCGGCGGCCACGTCCACGGCCATGCGCTCCTGGGATTCGGAGATGGCCAGCTCGGTGCCGTCCAGGCCCTCGTATTTCTTGGGCACGGTGTTGAGGTCCACGAACAGTCCGTCGGCCAACTCGCCGACCGCCACGGACACGCCACCCGCGCCGAAGTCGTTGCAGCGCTTGATCAGACGGCAGGCATCGCCGCGGCGGAACAGACGCTGCAGCTTGCGCTCCACCGGAGCGTTACCCTTCTGCACTTCGGCGCCGTCGAGCTCGAGCGATTCCACGTTATGCGCCTTGGACGAACCGGTGGCACCGCCGATGCCGTCACGGCCGGTGCGGCCGCCCAGCAGGATGATTTTGTCGCCAGGGGCCGGGGTTTCGCGGCGCACATGGTCGGCCGGGGTGGCGGCCACGACCGCACCCACCTCCATGCGCTTGGCCACGTAGCCGGGGTGGTAGATCTCGTCGACCTGACCGGTGGCCAGACCGATCTGGTTGCCGTAGGAGCTGTAGCCGGCGGCGGCGGTGGTCACGAGCTTGCGCTGCGGCAGCTTGCCCTCGAGCGTCTCGGAAACCGGGACGGTGGGGTCGCCGGCGCCGGTAACACGCATGGCCTGGTACACGTAGCTGCGGCCCGAGAGCGGGTCGCGGATGGCACCGCCCACGCAGGTGGCGGCACCGCCGAAGGGCTCGATCTCGGTCGGGTGGTTGTGGGTCTCGTTCTTAAAGAGGAACAGCCAGTCCTGGTCCTCGCCGTCGACATCGACCTTCACCTTGACGGTGCAGGCGTTGATCTCCTCAGACTCGTCGACATCGGTCATGACGCCGGTCTTCTTAAGGTACTTGGCGCCGATGGTGCCCATGTCCATGAGGCAGACGGGCTTGGCGTCGCGACCGAGCTCGTGGCGCATCTCCATGTAGCGGTCGAAGGCCTGCTGCACCACGGCGTCGTCGATCGTCACGTCGTCCAGGACGGTGCCGAAGGTGGTGTGGCGGCAGTGATCGGACCAGTAGGTGTCGATCACGCGGATCTCGGTGATGGTGGGGTCGCGATCCTCATCGCGGAAGTACTGCTGGCAGAAGGCGATGTCCGCCTCGTCCATGGCAAGACCGCGCTCGGAAATAAAGGCGGCAAGGCCGGCCTCGTCGAGCTCGCGGAAGCCGTCGAGCACCTCGACGGGCTGGGGCTCGGGGGTCTCCATGTACAGCGTCTCGGGCAAGTCGAGCGAGGCGATGCGCGCCTCGACGGGGTTCACCACGTAGTGCTTGATGGCCTCGATGGCGGCTTCGTCCAGAGTGCCCGAGATCATATAGACCTTGGCGGAGCGCACGGCGGGGCGCTCGCCCTGGCTGATGAGCTGCACGCACTCGCTGGCGGAGTCGGCGCGCTGGTCAAACTGGCCAGGCAGGAATTCGACGGCAAAGACGGCGCCATCGCTTGCGGGGAGCTCGTCGTAGGTCACATCGACCTGGGGCTCGCTAAAGACGGTCGGCACGCAGGAGCGGAAAAGCTCCTCGTCGATGCCCTCGACGTCGTAGCGGTTGATGATCCTCAGGGCCTCGATGCCCTTGATGCCGAGAATCTCGGTCAGCTCGCCCTTGAGCTGCTGAGCCTCGACGTCGAACCCGGGTTTCTTCTCCACGTAGATACGAGAGACCATTGGTTCCTGCCTTCCTGATCGGTTGGGCGTACGGTACGGTATGCGGCAGCGGTCGGTTTACGGGACAAGCCTCGCGGTCGCCTTGAGCCACATGTTTGTAAACCTCACTATGATACGACAGCTCGCGGCGCGTTGAGGACGGCGAGGGTGCTACAGTGAAGCGCAAACAAGAGAAAGGCATCACATGGCATTCGTTTCACTCGCCATCATCGCGCTCGTGGCCTTTGCAAGCCCCTTCATCGCCTCGGCGATTCCCGGAAAACCCGTTCCCGAGACGGTCTTTTTGCTCGTGCTCGGCGCCGTGCTGGGACCTCACATGCTCGGCATCATCCATGTGGATGCCGAGGTCTCGCTCGTGTCCGAGCTGGGCCTGGCCTTTTTGTTTCTGCTCGCCGGCTTTGAGATCGACCCCAAGAACATCACGGGCGTCGAGGGCCGCTACGGTATGGCGACGTGGGTCATCACGTTTGGTATCGCCTGGCTTGCCGTGCGCTTTACCCCATGGTTTTCGGTCAGCCATTTTGACGGTATCGCGGTGACGCTCGCGCTCACCTCCACGGCCCTTGGGGCGCTCATGCCTATCTTGCGCGAGCGGTCGCTTGCGGGTACGCGCGTGGGAGATTCCATTCTTGCCTACGGTACGTGGGGCGAGCTCGGCCCCGTGCTCGCCATGTCGGTGCTGCTGTCTGCCCGTACGGGCATCGAGACGCTGCTGATCTTGGGACTGTTCGCCGTGGTGTGTGTGCTGCTTGCCGTGGTCCCCAGCCGCTCCAAGCGTATCGGTAGCCGTTTCTTTGCCTTTATTCAGGAGCGCGCCGACACGACCTCCCAAACGTTCGTGCGCCTCACGGTGCTCATCCTGGTCACGCTCGTGGCGTTTTCCGCCATTTTTAGTCTCGATATCGTGCTGGGCGCCTTTGCCGCGGGCTTTGTCCTGCGCTACATCATCCCCGAGGGCAACCATACGCTCGAACTCAAGCTCGACGGCCTTGCCTATGGCTTTTTGATCCCGGTGTTCTTTACCGTTTCGGGTGCCAAGATTGACCTGACCGCTGTGGTATCGCGCCCGGGGCTGCTTGTGGGCTTTATCGTGGCATTGCTGGTTATTCGCGCCGTGCCTATTCTCATATCCATGAGCATTTGCCCTGCGACGCGCGACGTCTCGGCCTATGGCCGCATTACCGTGGCGCTCTACTGCACCACGGCCCTGCCGATTATCGTCGCCGTGACGAGTGTGGCTGTTAACGCCGGCGCCCTGTCGCAAGATGTCGCGTCGGTCATGGTCGCTGCCGGTGCCATCACGGTGTTTTTGATGCCGTTGCTCGCGCAGCTGTTCTACCGCGTGGTCGATGCCGCGCCGGCCGCCGCCGTGGCAGAGGTTGCCGAGCATCCTTCCGATGCGCTTGACATCTTGCGCGCCCATCACGATTTGGCGAGCCTGCTCGCACGCGAGCACGAGCTGCTGACCTCGCATGGACATGGTCGCGTATTCGAGGGCTTGCCTACGCTCGATACGATTGCCGAGCGTCTTTCCGCCGAGGCAGCGAACGGCCACATCGATGCCCGCATCGTGGACGCGGCGCATCTTCTTGCCGATAAGACCTATGGTGATGAGCTTGACCCGTCCGAGCTGACTCCGCGTGAGCGCCGCCGCCTGGAGCGCGCCAAGCTCGCCGTGCGCGAATACCGCCGCCGCATGCTGGAGCTCTATGCGCGCGATGAAGCCCAGGACGACGACGGCAAGTAGCAGGGAATGCCGGGATGCGGGTTCCGCCCAAATAAAAGAAAGCGCGCTGCCTGCATCGATCGCAGGCGGCGCGCCTTTTGCGTAGGGCTCAGTTGAGACTTGAGGCCGAAGCCTGCTGTCCCTTAGGAGCGGGCGGCTCCGTCGACGGGGAGCACGGCGCCCGTGACGTAGGAGGACATGTCGCTCGCCAGGAAAACGAAGGCGTTGGCAACGTCCTCGGGCTCGCCCATGCGACCCAGCGGAATGGTGGCGATGATGGGCTTGATGACCTCTTCGGGCAGGTTGGCGACCATATCGGTCTTGGTTACGCCTGGGGCAACGGCGTTGACGCGGATGCCCATGGGGGCGAGCTCGCGCGAGAGCGACTGGACCATGCCGTTGACGGCAAATTTGGACGTGGGGTAACCGACGCCGGAGGGCTGGCCGTACTTGGCGACCATCGAGCTTGTGGTAGTGATGGTGCCGCCGTGGCCGGCCTCGGTCATGATCTTGGCGGCAGCCTGGTGGCCATTAAAGACGGCGACGACGTTAAGGTCCATGACCTTTGCGAACTCCTCGGCCGTGTAGTCCAAGAGGGGTGAACGCTGGGAGATACCGGCATTGTTGACGACCGTGTCCAAGCCGCCCATGTCGGCTGCAGTCTGCGTAAAGGCCTCAGTCACGGCCTCGAGCGAGGTGAGATCGCAGGAGCGACCCCAGACCTTGGCGTCGGGATAGGCGGCTGCCAGCTTCTCAACGGCCGCATCGGCGGTCTCCTGACGCGAGCCAAAGACAGTGACGGCGGCGCCCTCCTCGATAAAACGGCAGGCGATGGCATAGCCGATACCGCGCGTGCCTCCGGTGATGATTGCTTTCTTGCCCTCGAGCAACATGGTATTTCCTCTCATCGCGGGCGGACATTCGCAGCACAGCGTAGCCGTAACCGGAATCGGCCGTGTTTGCATATCGGTGAACGGTAGCCCGCGTTACCGATGAGCGGCTCGCGCAAATGTGCTCTGCCGTTGTGCTTGGGGCAGGAGACA
Source organism: uncultured Collinsella sp. (assembly GCA_900550825.1). Taxonomy (GTDB): domain Bacteria; phylum Actinomycetota; class Coriobacteriia; order Coriobacteriales; family Coriobacteriaceae; genus Collinsella. Next base: position 7,308 of record URTZ01000075.1, read on the forward strand.
AAAGGGCTCCCGTCCCACATCGGACGGGAGCCCTCAAGGCGCGTATTGCTAGGCGAGCGTTGGGTTAGTTCGCCATGACGCCTTCGGTCCAAGCCTCGACGTCCTCGATGCGCAGGACGTTGGCGACCTCGGCCACGCAGTCGACGCTGGCAAGCTCGGCGGCGGCAGCCTGGACGTCCTTCTCGAGCGCGCGGTGCGTTAGGAAGATGACCGAGCAGGCATCGCTGACGCCCGATTTGCCGTCCTCGACCTGGTTGATGAGCGAGATCGAGATGTTGTGCTTGGCAAAGATGTTGACCGTCTCGGACAGGGCACCCACGCGGTCGGCGACCTTCAGGCGCACATAGTACTTGGTCTGGAGCTCGTCCATGGGCTTAAAGGCGAGGTTGTGACCATAGGGCTCAATCTCGGGCAGCGGAGCCACGCCGCGGCTGATCTGCTCGGAGAGCGACAGGATATCGCCCACGACGGCGCTCGCGGTGGGGAAGGAGCCTGCACCCGCGCCGTAGAACATGGTCTCGCCCACGGCGTCGCCTACCACGTAGACAGCGTTCATGGCGCCGTTGACCTTGGCAAGCATGTGGTCGGCGGGGATCAGCGTGGGGTGCACGCGGACGTCGACGCCGGCGTCGGTGTTGCGGGCGATGCCGAGCAGTTTGATGGTGTAGCCGAGCTCGCGGGCCTGGGCGATGTCCTCGGCGCCGATGGTACGGATACCCTGCTGGTACACATCGTCGGTGGTAACGCGGGTGCCAAAACCGATGGAGGCGAGGATTGCCGTCTTGCTGGCGGCATCGAAGCCGTCGACGTCGGCGGACGGGTCGGCCTCGGCATAGCCCTTGGCCTGCGCGTCGGCAAGCACGTCGGTGTAATCGGCGCCCTCGGCGTCCATGCGCGACAGGATATAGTTGGTGGTACCGTTAAGGATGCCGGCGATGGTCAAGATCTTGTTACCCACCAGGTCGTGCTCGAGCGTGCTCACGATGGGGATGCCACCGCCGCAGCTGGCCTCGCACTTAATCTGCACGCCGCACGCGCGCGCCTTCTCGGCGAGCGTCTCGACATGACGGCCCAGCAGGGCCTTGTTGGCAGAGACGACGTGCTTGCCGTGCTCAAAGGCAGTGGTGAAGATCTCGGTTGCGGGATGCTCGCCACCGATCAGCTCGACGACGATGTCGACGGCGGGGTCGGTGACGACATCGTGCCAGTCGCTCGTAAAGGCCTCGCGCTCAATACCGGCTGCCTCGGCCTGCTCCCAGGCAAGCGCGCAGGCACGGGTCAGCTTAAGGTCGATGCCGTAGGCTGCCAGGTACTCATCGCGGTGGCTCTTGATCAGACGGGCCACGCCGCCGCCGACGGTTCCCAGACCGATCAGACCGACGTTCACGGTGCGCAGGGATTCGCTCATAGATAGCTCCTTCGTGCATCTTATGGATGGATTAACCGCTTAAAGGTTGAGTGCATTCTAGCGTGAACCGAGGGCGCGTGCTCGCCAGGCAACAGGAGTCGCACAAAACGGCACCCCCGAAACGCTGCGGAAACATTGGAAACACGCTCGCTACAAACGAACTTCCGTAACAAACTGTCAACGTTTGAACCATAAGGTTTGCCCTGTACCGCAAGACGGCCGCACCGCGGCCAGCGAAAAGGGGGACACCATGTTCAACATCAACAGCACGCTCAGCCGTAGGAACTTTCTCGCCGGCGCTGCGGCGCTCGTGGCCGGGATTCTTATCGCCTGGCGCGGCGGCGGACTGATCACCGTGGCGGCCTCGTGCTGCGGCGTGGCGTTCGTCGCGGAGCTTCTGCTCGGACTTCTTTGAGTTTTCCGGCAAAAGCTGTCGCT
>URTZ01000076.1 GCA_900550825.1 uncultured Collinsella sp.
AACCCATGGTCACCTATACCATTCCCTGCGTGCATCAGGGCGAATTCGCCGAGGCGCGCATCGCCTTCCCCAGCGACTGGGTGCCATGGCTTTCCGCTTCAAGTGAGGAGCGCATGCCGACAATCCTGAGCGAGGAGAAGGCGTGGGCCGACGAAGCTAACGCCCGCCGCGCTCACGCTCGCGTGATTTCCAATGCGCTTGCCGTGTTAAGTGTTGTCGCGGCGGTGGCCTTTACCGGCACAATCGTTGTGCTCAAGCTGCGCCGCCGCAAGCCCAAGCCGCTTTTCCAGGACGAATATTTCCGCGATGTGCCTTCGGCCGACCATCCCGCCGTGCTTTCGGCCCTCATGAGCTGGAACGAGGTGCCCGATCAGGCATATATCGCCACGCTCATGAAGCTCACTGACGACCGTGTGATCAAGCTGGAGCAGGCGACCGTGACCAAGGCCAAGAAGGGTCTGTTGGGGCGTGAAAAAGAAGAGCAGACGTATCGCGTGACGGTGAGCGATGCGGGCTGGAAGTCGGCCAAGGGCATTGACCACATGGTGCTCAAGGTCTTCTTTGCCGGTGCTAAGCCCGACGAGAACGGCGATCGCTCGCGCACGTTTGACGAGCTGCAGCACTACGTCAAGCAGCACGCTACACCCGTGGGTGATAAGCTCGAGGACTATCAGAACACCGTTAAGGGCAAGCTGGCCGATAGCGAGTACGTTGCCTCGGACGGCATTGTTGCAATGGTGTTTTGCCTGGTTCTTGGTATCCTGGTTGCCTTTGTTCCCGTGGGATCCATCTTCTTTACCGATGGCGCACAGGCGAACATTATCGCCGCGGTTATCTCGGTGCCGATTGTGCTGGTGGGTATTGGCGTGGGCCTTACGTTCCGCCGCTTTACGCCGGAGGGCGCCGAGGTGGCGGCTCGCTGCAAGGCGCTTAAGCATTGGCTCGAGGACTTCACGCGTCTAAAGGAAGCCGTCCCCGGCGATTTGGTCCTATGGAATAAACTTCTGGTGATGGGCGCGGCGCTTGGCGTTTCGAAGGAAGTCCTGCGTCAGCTTGCCGAGGCCGTGCCTGCGGATCTGCGCAACAGCGACGATTTCTACGACAACTACCCCTGCTACTGGTGGTACTACCATCACTACGGAAACCAGTCCCCGCTCGATTCGTTCGATGACGTGTATCACGAGAGCATCCGTGAGCTGGCTTCGAGTTCCGATAGCTCGAGCGGCGGCGGTGGCGGCGGCTTCTCGGGCGGCGGAGGCGGCGGCGTCGGCGGAGGCGGCGGCGGAACATTCTAGCGAGCGCTTGCTTTGGGGTGGATCTTACTGGGCGGTTGCCAGGGAAGATTCATCCCATTTTTGCGCATCGAAACGGGCCATACTTTCCGCTGCGGACCTTCGCGCAAGGGGCAGTGGGCAAAAAATGCCAAATATGAGTACTGTTGCTAATCCGGTGACAATTAAGACAATGAAGATAATGAACATAACTAAAGTATCTGTTAATTAATATCGATACAGCCAGGCTTTAAGCCGATTATTCTGGCCGGTCCAAAGGGGTATGGCGACCGAAAGAACTCCATTTTGTGCCATTTTGCCTGTTACTAAAATGGTATCAGTACTCATATTTGGCATTTTTTGCCCACGGCCCCTTTGGGGCCGGCTCGAAAAGAGCAACCTTGGGGTGTTTGCTGCGGGTGCGGGGCTTGCAGACGACACTCGGGGTGGCGAGGAACTCAGAATTCGGCCGCGGAAGGGCATTCATCGACCGCGTCAGGAGTGTCCCTAAGTGCCGGCACATTGGAACGTCCCTAACTGCCGGAGGGGGCGTCGGTTGTGGCCGACGCCCCCTCCGGGTGCAAGCGGATTTGACAGTGTGTTACTTGTCGGTGCCTAGCTTGTGCGGTTTGTAGGCGAGCGCGTTGACGAGTGCATCGGCGGCGGACTTGACGGCCGCCGGCTGCGGATCGTTAACGTGGTCCTCGGGATGCACGGGCAGGTCCTTCTTGACGGCATCGTGGATGAGCTTAAGGTACTCGGCCACGCCCGCGTTCGAAAGGTGCGTGCCGTCGCCGTCGAACAGATCGTTGCGGTTGGCGCTATATCCGTACCAGTCGATAACGCGCACGTTTTTATAGCGCGTGGCGGCGTTGGCGATGGCCTGATTGGTGGCGCCGACCCATGGCTGCGGGCTGCGCGTGTTTACAAATACGACGGTGCGCTGATTGCCGGCATCGGCCATGATGGCGTCAATCTGGGCATCGGTCACTAGGCCGTTGGTGCCCAGCGCAAAGACTACGATCTTGCCGGCGAGGTTCTGCTGGATATAGCCCTCAAATGTCGCGCGGCCCGCATCAAACTGGCGGCCCTTTTCGGCATCGATATGGCTGTGCGGGAACACGCCGTCAAAGGAATCGACGGCGCGCAGCGACACGGAGTCACCGATCATCAGCAGGTCGTAGGAGCCATCGGGGAAGCCGTCGTTGTCCTTGTCGGTGTCGTCGGCTGCCTGTTGGTCCGTTGGCGCGGTGTTTTTGGCTTCCTTGTTGAGGACTTCGGCGCCCTCACCGCTCAGTGCGGAGGTCTCCGGCACAAAGATCAGGCCGCCCAGCGCGATAACAAGCACGATGCTGCAAGTGGCGCACACGGGAATATGCGCGCGTGCCCAGTTGGCGGGCGTGGTGGTGCCGTCGCGGAACTCGGATACGGTGCGCCCAAAGGCGCCCTTTCTAAACGGCGTCTCGATAAAGCGATATGAGCATTCGGCTACGGCGACCACCAACAACACCTGCAAAATGTACTGCCACCACGGCGTATCGTTGATGTTGGCGACCGGGTTCATGAGCAACAGTAGCGGATAGTGCCACAGGTAGATGCTGTACGAGCGCTTGCCAACCCACACGAGCGGCTCGGCGGACAGTGCGCGGGCAACCATTCCCTGGGGTTGCACGCAGGCCGCGATGACCATGAGCGTGAGGATGGAGCATAACAGCGTGCCGCCGCGATACTGGAACGCGGTGTAGCCGTTGGTGAGCGCGACCATGGCGGCAAGGCCAACCAGACCCACGACGCCCAGCACATCGATGGATGCGGGCGAGGACCAAAAGCGCACGAGGGCGCTCGGCTGTGCCGGGACGGTCTCGGCTGCGCCGTCGGTCGTAGCGTCATGCTTGCCCTCGGCGTTCTTGCCGTGCTTGGCGGCGCCAGCCAGGCGATTGAGCCCCAAACGACGAGCGAGACGCACCGGCGCCAGGTCGCGATCGGGGATAAAGGCCATCCAGGCGCCCAGCAGCAGCGAGAACACGCGGGTGTCGGTGCCGTAGTACACGCGGCTGGGGTCGGCGGCGGGGTTATAGAGCAGCATCATGGCGATGGCGGAGACAGCAGCCAGGCCCAGAACCATGCGGCGCGTGTTGGGCTTGCTCATGTGCATGGATACCATAGCGAGCAGCAGCGGGGGCCAAACCAGGTAGAACTGTTCCTCGATGGCAAGCGACCAAAAGTGCGTGAGCGGCGAGGGATCGCCCAGAGCATTGAAGTACGAGACGTTTTGGGCAATCTGCCACCAGTTGTTGAAGAACAGCAGCGACGGCAGGATGTCGGGGCGCATCTTGGTGAGCATCACGTGGTTAAAGATAGTGCACAGCGCGCAGGTTACAAACACTACCGTTACCACGGCGGGGACCAGGCGACGGATGCGGCGAATCCAGAAGCTCTTGAGGTCGATGCGTCCGGTCTTAGCGACTTCGTTGAGCAGCAAGCGCGTGATCAGATAGCCCGAAAGCACAAAGAAGATCGTGACGCCAAGCAGGCCGCCCTGAGCCCACGTGAGGTTAAGGTGATAGAGCACCACCGCGACGACGGCAAGCGTGCGCAGGCCGTCAAGGGCAGGGATGTAGCGGGACTTGGGGCGAGCAGGCGTCTGCTCCGCGGCGGGAGTGTTGGCGCGGCCCGCGTTGTTGGCAGAAGCGCGATGGGGGCTCGCGGTGCGTCGCGGTTCGTTGGCACGGCGTTCGCCCTTCACGCGTTCGTGCGGCGCCGGCTCGTTGCCCGTGCGGCGTCGACCGCGCGAGCCCGATTGCGAGAGTTGTTCCATAAAACATCATCCAATGACGAGAATAATCAGCATGTATTCATTGTAGCTGCCTGCTCCTGTGAATGCTTGCTGCTGGCGCAAGCTCAAGCGCGCGTCCACATCAAAGTGAACTAAAGTTATAGGGGGTGCGAGAGTGCACGATCGACGGCCGGCGGTGGGCATAAGGCCCGCAGATGAGGAGGTTTCCATGGCAGATCGCGGCATCGTTGCGGTGTTCGGCAGCATGAACATGGACCTTTCGGTGGCGTGCGAGCGCATACCGCGTGCGGGCGAGACCGTCGGCGGCAGCGGGTTTATCACCAACGCCGGCGGCAAGGGCGCCAATCAGGCCGTAGCTGCCGCGCGTATGGGCGCGTGCACGCACATGATCGGCGCGGTCGGCTGTGACGCATTTGGCATGTCGCTCGTGGCGGGGCTCCAAGATACTGGCGTGAACTGTGACTTTGTGGCGCGTCGCGATGATGTGGAGACGGGAACGGCGACCATCATTCGCTGTGAGGGCGACAACCGCATCGTGCTGTCGCCGGGAGCCAATCATGCGCTTACGGGCGAGGACGTCGCCTGCGCGCTGAGGCGTCTGGTGGCCGATGAGCTCGACGGCGACGCCAGCAAGATTGCCCCGGCTGCCGGAAGCGTCTTTATCGCCCAGGGCGAATGTGACCTTGCGGCGACGGCCGAGGCGCTTGTTTGCGCTCACGAGCTGGGGTTCTATACGGTCTTTAATCCAGCGCCCGCCTGCGAGCTGCCTGCGGAGGTCTGGCCTGCGGTCGACCTGGTCTGTCCCAACGAGACCGAGTGCCAGGCGCTGACGGGCATTCTGCCCACGGATGATGCGAGTTGCGTCGCCGCGCTCAATGCGCTGCTCGACAAGGGCGCCGGAGCTGCGGTCATCACGCTGGGTGGTGCCGGCTCGGTTACGCTCGGCGATGACGGTGAGCTGCTGCGCATGCCGGCACTTTCGAGCACGGTAGTCGATACCACGGCCGCCGGCGATACGTTTATCGGCGCACTTGCAGCTGCCCGTCTGAAGGGCCTGCCGCTCTTTGAGTGCATGGCCGCGGGTGCTCGCGCCTCGGCAGTGACGGTGTCGCGCCTGGGTGCTCAGCAATCGATTCCCACGCGTGCCGAAGTTGAACATTGGTTTGGTTAAACGATAAAGACGGAGAAGCGGAGTAGAACAATGGCAACCAAGAAGCTGATCCTTGATCTGGATATGGGTGTGGACGACGCCATGGCGCTCGCCTATGCCATCGCGAGCCCCGAGGTGGAGCTCGTGGGCATTACCACGTGCTTTGGCAACGTGCGCGTAGACCAGTCGGCGCATAACTGCCTGGCCGTGCTCGACCTGCTGGGTCGCCCCGAGGTGCCGGTGTACCTGGGCGCCGACCGACCCATCAAGGCGACCGAGCCCTATACGCCGCCGGCGTCCACCACGCTCATCCATGGTAAAAACGGCATTGGCGGCGCGAGCGTGCCTGCATCGCCGTATGAGCCGGTTGGGGCGACGTCGGCCGATGGCAATGCGGCGGTCGATTATCTGATCGATGCCGCACGCACCTATGGCCCCGATTTGGTCTACGTGGCGACCGGCCCGCTCTCAAACTTGGCGCTTGCTCTTGAGCGCGATGCGGCGGCGATGATGTCTATCGGCCGCGTGGTTGTGATGGGCGGCGCCCTTACCGTGCCCGGCAACGTGAGCGCGGGCGCCGAGGCCAACATGGCAAGCGACCCCGAGGCCGCCGATGCCGTGCTGCGCTCGGGCCGCAAGCTCACCATGGTGGGGTTGGATGTGACGCACCGTGTGGTGCTGACGCGCCGCGATATCGCCGGCTGGACGGGTTCGGGCACCATGGCGGGCTGCGCGTTTGCGGGCATGGTCGAGCACTATATCGGTTCGTACGAGATGAACGCGCCCTACCTGGGCGGCTGCGCGCTGCACGACCCGTTGGCCGTTGCCGTGGCGATTGACCCCACGCTCGTGGGCGCGCTCGGCTGCAATTTGCGCGTCGACCTGTTGGGCGAGTATCGCGGCCGCACCATTTGCGATGAGCACCGCCTGTCCGATCCGGACAAGAGTGCGCTTGTGGCGCTCACCGTGGACGCCCCGCGCTTTCTGTCCGAGTTCAAGGCGCGCATGGCCCGCATCCTAGGCTAGGCTCGGGATCGAAGCACGCCCATCTGCTCGATGTGGCCGCTGGCGGGCCGACATCTACCGTTCGCCAGCCCGATGGTCCCCGGGGCGGGGAGAGCGCTATAATGCATTCTGCATCTTGGATTGTTACTCCTGTGTGGAGGCATGCCCAAGAGCAATACAACACGGATTGTTACGTAAGGCATGACCGCAATAGCACTGCTATTGGCTATCATGCCTTTTTCTGTGAGTGTTCTTGAAAGGAGGTTCACCATGCTTGCAATTAAAAAGCTTAACAACAACGCGGTTCTTTGCCGTGACGGACAGGGGCGAGATGTCATCGCCATGGGCAGGGGCGTCGGTTTCGGCGGAGATTTTCCTCGAGAGCTCCCTCTTTCTAAAATCGAGCATACGTTTTACGACATTGATCCTAAAGGACAAGATGTCATGAGGGATCTTCCCTCGGATATCGTGATGTTTGCGGCGAAAGTTATGGACATCGTTGCCAACGAACTGCCCTACGACCTCTCGACCAATGCGACGCTGTTCATGGCTGATCACCTGTCGTTTGCCGTTGCGCGAGCCCAAAAGGGGGTCCGCATCGCGATGCCTCTTGCCTATGAAGTGCGGGAGACGTATCCGAAGGAATACAAGGCTGCCCAGTTTATCGTCATGCGACTCGAGAAGGAGCTCGGAGAGCGGCTTCCCAAGGATGAGATTGCCAGTATTGCGATGAATCTCGTGAACGCACGGGTTGTTGAAGCCGTCAAAGCCACGGCCGAGCCCGCAAAGCAGTTCGACGATATGCTCGAGGACGTTATCGAGATTCTCGAAAGCGATTTCCGCATTATTGTCGACCGCGATTCCTTTGATTTCACCCGCTTCGCCACGCATCTGCGGTACCTGTTCAAGCGCATTCAAGCCGGCGAGTCGCTGAACAGCGCCAACATGCAGATGTACAAGAACTTTCGTGAGGAGTTTCCGCAGTTGGCAGAGTGCGTGAAGCATATCGGTTCCTATTGTCGTGAAACGTGGGACGCCACGCTCTCCGAGGAGGAGGAACTCTATCTGATGATCCATCTCAACCGGATCATCTCCAAAAAAGGATTGTAACCCGTAGCCATTCGGGGCATGACCTTTGCCGATTCGAACAGTAAGCCAAGATTGTGCAAAGGAGCCAATGATGGCAAATTACAAAAAGGTGGCAGAGCAGATTCTCTCCACTGTGGGCGGGGCGGAAAACGTGGCTTCGGTTACGCATTGCATGACGCGCCTGCGCTTCAACCTCAAGGATGAAAGCCTCTCGAATGATGAGAAGCTTGAGGACATCTCGTCTATCATCAGCGTCGTGCACGCCGGAGGGCAGGTGCAGCTGGTGGTCGGGCCCACGGTCGACAAGGTCTACGACGAGGTTTGTAAGCAGGGCGGATTCGAGGTCACGGTATCGATTGACGAGGAACTCGATGGCCCTCAGCTTAGCTGGAAGGAGCGCTTGGCGCCCAAGCACCTCTTCAATCAGCTGCTCGATGCCGTGAGCGGCGCTATCACCCCGATCCTTCCGATCTTTTGTGTCGCCGGTATCTTCAAGATGCTCGTTATTCTGTTTGGGCCCGAAGGCGCCGGTTTTATGTCCGAAACGAGCGACCTGTATCGGATCCTTTCCCTGGTGGGCGATGCGGCGTATTACTACTTCCCGGTGTTTGCCGCCTATAGCTCGGCTAAGAAGTTCAAAACGAGTCCTGTGCTGGCACTGCTCATCGCTGTTGTGATGATTTATCCCGACATGCTCGCTATTGTTGAGGACGGAAAGCCTTTCAGCGTCTTCGGCATCCCCATGCAGCTCGTCAACTACACCCAGGCTGTTCTTCCGGTCATCTTGATCACCTGGGCCCAGTCCTATGTTGAGCGCTTCTTTAAGAAGATCTCGCCTGATATGTTGCGCATTCTGATCGTACCCGTGGGTACGGTGCTCGTGATGTTGCCGGTCGCGCTGTGCCTCTGCGGCCCTGCCGTCCAATTTGTCATGGGCCTTGTGGCCGATTTCATCATTTGGCTCGCCTCTGTTGCCGGTCCCGCTGCGACCGCGGTTATCGGCGCATTCTGGAATCTGATCATCGTCACCGGCATGCACGTGCCGATCTATACCGCCATATTGCCCGCCGCGCTCCAGAACGGTTACGACGCCATCTTATACCCCGGCACCGCGGTTGTAGCCTACACCACGCTTGCCATCGCGCTCGCCTATGGCCTGCGCGCTAAGGACAAGGAGAGTCGAGCCACGGGCTGGAACTTGTTCATCACCTATGCCTTCGGTCGCGTGAGTGAGCCCATCATCTACGGCATCCTGTTTCGCGACAAGAAGGCTCTTGCCTGGAACATGATTGGTGGTGCTGTCGGTGGTCTGCTGGTAAGCCTTCTTCATGCCAACGTCTATATCTTCACTGGCGTTGGTTTCCCATGGATGAACGTGCTCATGTTTGCTCAGGATATCATCCCTGGCACCATCGGGTGTCTTGCTGGCGGTGCCGTGACGTTTGCGTTGGCGATGATTTTTGGATTTGAAGGACAGGAGAAGATGCCGTTGAAGTCCAAGAGCGGCGATTCTGAGGCCGTTGAATCCGTCGAGGCATAAGAGGCTACTACACAAATATGCTCCCCAGCCGTTGCGCGGTCCGACCCCTTGGCCGCGCAACGGTACTGTGCTGTTGCGCGGCACTTGCCGAGTCCGTTGCGTTCGACAGTGTGGGCCGGGAATTTGATAGAAAGGACGACACCATAATGTTTAGAGAAGATTTTTTATGGGGCGGGGCTCTGGCTGCAAACCAGTGCGAGGGAGGATGGAACGAAGGCGGTCGCGGTTTAGCCAATTCCGACATGCTGCCGTTTGGCGATCAACGCATGGACGTCATGCGGGGAGACCTTGATCCG
>URTZ01000077.1 GCA_900550825.1 uncultured Collinsella sp.
TAGAGCAAAAACCGTGACTGTGCCCGCACGAACGGTCGGAACACAATCATCAAAAATATTTTCCAAAGCCTATTGAATTTTTCGAATTCGGCGTTATAATGTATTGTGATGAATTATGCGAATTGTGACAACAACACCGATCTGATTTCCGGGGTACGTCAAGCGACGAAATGCACCGGAGCAAAGGATCCAAAGTATCCGAAGGATCCAAAGCAATTGGGACCGCTTGTGCTTGCATATATCGGCGACACGATATATGACCTTTTTGTGCGCACGGAATTAGTTGATTCAACAACGCTTACGGCACACGGGCTGCACATAGGCGCAGCAAAACGCGTTTGTGCCAAGGCACAGGCCGCAGCATTTCGCCGTATCGAGGCGCTGTTAACGGATGATGAATCCGCAGTTTTTCGGCGCGGCAGGAATGCGCATATGGGGTCTGTGCCGAAAAATGCAGCGATCATTGACTACAGGATTGCAACAGGAATGGAAGCTCTTGTCGGATACCTCTATCTGTCCGGCAAAGATGAGCGGCTTTCGCAGCTTATGCGCATTGCGCTGCACGATACAGCTGAGATTGCAGAACAGGCAGAGAAATAGAAGAAGATTAATTAACAGGAGAAAAAGATGGCAAATTACAACGATCGCGGCGGCAGGCGTCGATGGCGTTGGCCAGCATACGCTGCGTTCCGAGGCCTGTGTCGGCGTCGACGGTTTCGGCAAGTGAGTGGTTGACGAGCTCGCCGACATAGAGCGAGGGGACATTTCCGTCGCCGTCGATACGAAACCCGCGAGCACGGCAAAGGACGTAGTCGCCGACGGCGTTGCGCACACGATACTGCATGACGCGACGGTGCTTGGTGCCGTTGTAGACTTGGTCGATGTCGTTGATGCAGGCCTCAAGGTCGTCGGGATGGACGCGCGTTTTCCAGTAATCGCGACAGTTGTCTATGTGCTCCGAGGGAAGGCCAAGATCGCGTAAGGCACCTTGTGACCAAAGGGTGCGATGTTTGTACAAGTTCTCGATAAAGAAATAACGACCTTCGTTGAGCATCGAAAAGGCGTCGAAAATACGATCGCTTATTTCGAAGTCGTCGGCGTGGACTTGCGTGATATTACGTCGATCGAGGTGCACGGCATGACGTAGCTTGTAGTCGTACATGCGATGGTCGGCATCGAGTGTCATACGGTTGGTGGCTTCGCCCAGGGCGGGGTCGGCATGTGACACTCCGTAGCTAAACGAGTGGGGCATCTCGGAATCGTTGTTTTTGAGCAGAACCGTTCGGCAGTGTTTCAGACGTTCGGCGAGGTCGTCCTCGGTTGCAATCGTAGATAGGATGGCAAACTCGTCGCCGCCTATGCGAAACGCCGCTTCGCCCACCTTCATATACAGCTTAAGATAGAGACTTACCTGCAAGATATAGCGGTTGCCCTCGTCATGCCCAAAGGCGTCGTTGCAGTGCTTGAGATTGTCGATATCGATGAACGCCATGGTAACGGGGGTGTCCTGCTCCCAGAGCTCCTCGAGGGAACGGGCAAAGCCGCCACGGTTGCCAAGCCCGGTAAGCTGGTCGGTAAAGGCGGTCCTGATCAGATCCTCCTGACGCTCGAGAAGGTCACGGACGGTCTTTTCGAGCGTTTCGGTGTAATTGCTGACAGTATCCATGTCGTAAGCGGCTTTCTGAGGTCGGGCGAATTGCGTCGGGCGAGCTCGTTGTGCACACGCGTTGTTGTTCGGCGCTTTGCGTGTATCCAGGCCCCGCCTCGCTGCGTTGTTGGGTTACTTTACCGGCTAATGTTCGCTGTTGATAACAGCTGAGTAGTGTAAACAATAGTGCACAATTATATATGGGTGCACATGCTGTGGGCGGCTATTATTCGACAAACGGTAGCGCGGCGATGCGATGCTCGATAAAAATGCGACTGGGACGATATATGTTGACGGGTATACTTGTCCCGTTTTAAAACGCAGGAACGGAGATGGTCGCATGGCACAGTCAAATATGACGCGCACGGTGGGGCTGGCGCTCGAGGGAGGCGGCTACCGCGGTATGTATACGGCGGGCGTGCTCGACGTTTGGATGGAGCACGGTTTGACCTGCGACCATATGGTGGGTGTCTCGGCGGGCGCGGCGTTTGGCTACAACTTTAAATCGCGGCAGATCGGCCGTGCCATTCGCTACAACAAGGCCTATTGCGCCGATAAGCGCTATGCGGGTGTGACCAGCTGGCTGCGAACCGGTGATATGTTCAATGCCGATTTTGCCTATCACGAGGTGCCTATCGAGCGCGATCCCATCGACCTGGAAGCATATCGCGCCTGCCCCATGCGATTTACGTGCGTGTGTACCGATATCGAGACGGGCAAGGCCGTCTACCACGACCTGCCCTATGGCGACGAGAGGGATATCGAGTGGATCCGGGCATCGTCTGCGATTCCTGTGGCGACGCGTCCCGTTGCTATTGACGGGCATAAGTATCTGGATGGTGGCGTGGCTGATTCTATTCCCAGTGCATGGCTGTTTGCGCAGGGGTATGACCGCAATATCGTGGTACTCACGCAGCCGGCGGGCTTTGTGAAGCAGCCCAACAGCGTGATGCCCATGCTGCGTCGCGTGTTTCGTCACTATCCGGAGTTTGTCGCAGCGCTTGAGCATCGGCATGAGGTCTACAATGCCACGCTCGATGACTTGGCACGTCGTGAGGCCGCCGGCGATATCTTTGTGGTGCGGCCGAGCGAATCGGTGAAGGTGCCGTCGCTGTGTCGCGAGCCGGATGAGCTCGAGCGTATCCACCAGGTCGGCCGCCACGATGCGGAGGCGACTTTGCCGGCGTTGGAAGCATATCTGGCGGGGTAAGGGTCGCATGCGGAAAGTGCATCCCGGAATGGAGGTCCAAACTGGGATGCGCTTTCCGCTCTAGAAGATATGAGGCTGCGAATCAGCTGCTCGGCCTATGCCTATGCCTGCTGCCAGGTGTCGACGAGTTCCTTGGCCGCGGCGTGGGGGTCATCGGCGCTGCAGACAGCGCTCACCACAAAGAAGCCGTCGACGCCGGTGGCCTTGAGCTGCGGCAGGTCGGCCGTCTTGACGCCGCCGCCCACCACGATGGGCACGGGGCTTGCCGCGTGGAGTGCGTCCAGGTCCTCAAAGCTCTTGGTGATGATAGAGCCGTCGGCCGCGCGTCCGCAGTCGCGCTTGGTCTCGGTCTCGTGGAGCGGGCCGATGCCCAGGTAGTCGACCAGGCTCATGTCGGCGGTCTTGACGTACTCGAGCATCTCCTCGCAGCGGGCCGAAAGGCCCACGATGGCATCGGGGCCCAGCAGCTTGCGGCAGACCTCGACGGGAATGTCGCTCTGGCCTACGTGCACGCCGTCGACGGCAATGCCCTGCTCGCGCGCGGCGAGTACACAGTCCAGACGGTCGTCGATTAACAGGGCGACCTGACCGGTCTTGCCAGCCTGTGCGATTGCCTGCGCGGCGTCGCCGGTCAGTGCAATGATCTCGCGGGCGCTTGCCACCTTGGAGCGCACCTGGATACAGGTAAAGCCTGCGTCGAGCGCCTGGGCCACCACATCGCCCACGGGGCGCCCGAGGGTGTTTTCGGGGCCGAGTACCAGATAGGCCGAGATATCAAGGTTGTCGCGGATGCTCATCGTGCTTCCTCCTGCTTCTTGATCTGTGCTTCCATGCGCTCGAGCTTGCCGGTCATGGTGTCGGTAAATCCGGGCCGAATATCGGCTTTGAGCACGACTTCGGTGCGGATGCCCTTGCTCGCCAACACAAAGGTTGCGTCGCGCACGACCTGCATGACCTCGTCCCAGTCGCCCTCGATCTCGGTGAACATCGAGGTGGTGCGGTTGGGAAGGCCGCTCTCGCGAATGACGCGCACGACCTCGGCGACCTCGGCGGAGAGCTCATCGCCGGTGCCGCACGGGGCGATGGCCACGGCGACGAGCGTGTTCATGCCGGTATTGGTTGCGGGCTCGGACATGGCCTATGCCTCCTCGAGCTCGAGTTGGTTATCAGCGATATCTTGGGCGGTCGCGCGGTAGAGCTCATCGATAAAGGCGACCTTAAAGCTTGCCGGGGCATCGGCGACAGCGGCGGCACGCGTGCCGGCAACGTTGTAGACCGCGGTGCCGCAGATGGCTGCCGTAAACGGGTCGGCGGCACAGGCGTACACGGCCAGCACGCCTCCCTGCGAGCAGCCGCAGCCGGTGATTTTGGACATGAGCGGGCTGCCGCCGTGGGACTTGGCCACCGTCGTGCCGTCGGTGATCAGGTCGACTTCGCCCGAGACCACAACGGCGCCGCCGGTGTAGCGGGCGAGCGCCACGGCGGCATCGCGGGCGGCGTCTACCGTGTCGGTGGTATCGACACCGCGTACGCGGCTCAAATCGGCCGCCTCGCCCTCAAGACCCCACAGGCCGGCGAGTGCGATGATCTCGGAGGCGTTGCCGCGCACGATAGCGGGCTTGTACTGCTTGAGCTCGTTTACCAACTGGGTGCGCAGGCTGCCGATGCCCAAGCCCACTGGATCGAGCACCCAGGGCTTGCCGGCGTCGTGTGCCGCCTTGGCCGCGCGGGGAATTGTCTGCTCGTAGATGGGGAAGAGCGTGCCCATATTGAGATAGATGGCGCCGCCGCCGGCAACGAGTGCCTCGCCCTCGTCGGGCAGATAGACCATGGCGGCCGATCCGCCCACGGCGAGCTGCGCGTTGGCGACAAAGTCGATCGTCACCGTGTTGGTGATGGAGCCGGCCATCGGATTGGTGGCGCGAATCTCCTCTACGGCCTTGACCATATGTTGTTTAAGCTGTTCCGAATCAATCACTGCACATGCCTCCTTGGCATAGAAAAGGGGCGCTGTGCATAGACAGCGCCCCTGTAAAGGCGGCATGCTCCCTACGCCAGCATTAACTGACAGGTTCAAAGGATTGGGCCCCATGCCCTCTCAGCCTTGTGGTTTGCACCGCCGGCACTCCCGCATCGAATCTGTTGCTCCCTATACTAGCGCACCGTTACAATGGTTACGGTGAAAATGACGGGGGCTCTATGATCAAACTTGTGCTGACCGATATGGACGATACGTTGATTCCAGCCGGGCATGACGGCGCCAGCGACTACGCCATCGAGGGCATTCATGCCATGCAGGCGGCGGGCCTGCATTTTGGCCCGGTTTCGGGTCGCCAGCCGTCCGCGATGAGCTGGATGTTCCGCAATCGCTCCGAGTGCTTCTCGACCGGTGCGTTTTGCAACGGCCAGGTGATGTTTGTCGATGGCGAGGCGGTTGCCTCGCGCGCAACTGATAACGATGCCCTTATGCGCCTGGCCGACTACCTGGAGCAAGAGACCGACGATACCTATTTGAAGGTCTACCGTCTGGGTGATGACTTTTGGGACAACGACGCCTATTGCGTGACAAGCGATCCCGAGCGTGTGCGTCGCGCCATGGAGTCAGGCGGCAACGCGTG
This sequence comes from uncultured Collinsella sp., assembly GCA_900550825.1. GTDB lineage: Bacteria > Actinomycetota > Coriobacteriia > Coriobacteriales > Coriobacteriaceae > Collinsella. The sequence continues at coordinate 5,477 of URTZ01000077.1, forward strand.
GCTCAAGGGCGAAGAGGCTCCCTGTCGCCCTGTCGTTGACGATGCCCCGGTATACAAGGCGAATATCTGGAGTGCCCGTTCGCGCGAGGAGCTCGCCGAGCTGCGCGAGCGTGTTGCCGCCGAGGTGCCGGAGCTCTCGCTCGTGTTTCCCAACAACCGCGTGCGCCTGTTCGACGTTCTTCCGACCGGCTGGGACAAGGGCTGTGCTGCGCTGGAGCTGGCGCGCGCTTTGGGCCTGACGCCCGACGAGGTGGCCGTATTCGGCGATTCCGATAACGATTTGCCCATGATCGATGCCGTTCCCAATTCCGTTGCAGTCGCCAATGCCAACGAGGCCGTCACGGCTGCCGCGCGCTGGCATATCGGCGCTGCGGCAGATGATGCGGTTGCCGGGGCTCTGCATCAGATTGCCGCCTGCGCCGCGACGGGGGAGATGCCGTCGTTTATGCGTCAGATGGACGCGACGGGTTTCGACGTCACGAACGTCTAGGGAGAAAGCCATGAAGCTCCAGCAGCTCAGATATGTCGTCAAAGTTGCCGAATGCGGCAGCATCACCGAGGCCTCGCGCCGGCTCTTTGTGTCGCAGCCTTCGATTACCGCGTCAATTCGCGATCTCGAAAACGAGATGGGTGTACACATCTTTGAGCGCACCAACAAGGGCGTCATTGTGTCCGAGGAAGGCGAGACCTTCTTGGGCTACGCGCGCCAGGTGCTCGACCAGGCCGACCTGCTCGAGGGCAAGTACAAAGGCACGTCCGAGCAGGTGCCGCACTTTAGTGTGAGCTGCCAGCATTATTCCTTTGCCGTTAATGCATTTGTCGATGTGATCCGCGAGTTCGATGCCGCGCGCTATGACTTTACCCTGCGCGAGGAGCAGACTCACGAGATTATCGAGGACGTCGCGCATATGAAAAGCGAGCTCGGCATCCTGTATCTGTCGGAGCACAATCGCGAGGTCATCGAGCGCATGCTCGCCGCCAACGAACTCGTATTCGAGGGGCTCTTCTGCGCCACGCCGCATGTCTTTGTGTGCTCCGACCATCCGCTGGCGGGTCGCTCGAGTGTGACGCTCGAGGACTTGGAAGACTACCCGTTCCTGTCCTATGAGCAGGGCAGCTATAATTCGTTCTACTATTCCGAGGAACTGACCTCGACCTTTGAGCGCCGCAAGAATATCCGCGTGCGCGACCGTGCGACGCTGTTCAACCTAGCTATGGGCCTTAACGGTTACACGGTGTGTTCGGGCGTGATCAGCCATGAACTTAACGGCCCCGGTATTATCTCGATTCCGCTCGATGTAGACGAGTACATGGAGATTGGCATCATCACGCGCAAGAACACGACACTTACGCGCTACGGGCAGGCCTATATCGAAGCGATTCGTCAGCACATCTAGACTGCTGCGTTCTGCGCGGGTCAAATCTCTTTATGGCAGTCCAAACTGATATAGGAAGCATCTATATCAAACTGTTATAAACATATATTTTACGATGTCCATATGAGCGCTCATACTCTGTCCCAGTAAAGCAACCAATGCAAAGGGAGATATCTATGAGCACTTCGATTCAACCGAACGCGCCGTTTCGTGCCGATATCGTCGGCAGCTTTCTTCGTCCGCAGGCTGTAAAGGACGCCCGTGCCGCCTATGTCGCGGGTAAACTCGACGCTTCCGGCCTTAAGGCCGTCGAGGACGAGGCCATCCGCGACTTAGTGGCCAAGCAGAAGGCTGCCGGCCTGCAGGTGATTACCGATGGCGAGTTCCGCCGCAGCTACTGGCACCTCGATTTTATGTGGGGCCTCAACGGCATTGAGCGCCGCGCCTCGCGCACGGGCTACATGTTCCACGATGAGGAGACTACCGCCGACACCGCCGTGGTAACCGGTCCCATTAGCGGCGAGAATCATCCGTTCGTCGAGCACTTCAAATTTATCAAGTCGCTCGAGGGAGAGGGCCAGGTCGCGCGCCAGACCATTCCGGCGCCGATCCAGACGTTCTCCGAAGTCACACTCGACCGCTGCGATGGTCAGCAGGAGAGTCTGCACGCCGTCTACAAGACCGACGAAGAGCTCGTCGATGCCATTGCCGCAGCATACCGCACCGTGATTGCTGACCTGTATGCCGCGGGCTGCCGCAACATCCAGTTTGATGACTGCACCTGGGGCATCTACTGCGATACCGATTTTGTTGCCAAAACCGGCATGAGCCCGGTCGACCTGCAAAAGGTAAGCGAGCTGGGCGTGGCGCTCAACAATGCCGCCATCGAGGGCAAGCCCGACGATCTGGTTATCAACACGCATGTATGCCGCGGCAACTACCACTCCACCTACGCTTTTGAGGGCGGCTACGACCCCATCGCGCCGTACCTGTTTGCGCATGAGGACGTTGACGTGTTCTATCTGGAGTTCGACACGCCCCGCGCCGGTGGTTTTGAGCCGCTCAAGTACGTTGCTCCCGGCAAGAAGGTCGTGCTGGGCTTGGTGACCACCAAGGCGGCAGAGCTCGAGAACGAGGATGTTATCGTCGAGCGCATCCGTGAAGCCGCAAAGTACGTGCCGCTCGAGAACCTGTATCTGTCGCCTCAGTGCGGCTTTGCCAGCTGCGAGATTGGCAACAAGCTGACCGAGGACGAGCAATGGGCAAAGATCGCGCTGGTCAAGCGCATTGCCGAGCGCGTTTGGAAATAGCGCTAGTGTTTGCAGGTGGCGGCGCGTGCGAGACATGGCGTATCGCGTACAATGGTTCGGATCGTATCGTTCGGGCAGGTTATCCGATATGCCTGATCGCCCTTCCATTCGAAAGGACTTCCATGTCCCAATCCTCGACGCCCGCCGTCACCGATGCCATCTACGATGCATCGTCGCTCGGCCGCCCGCGCATGTTCGTGTTGGGTTTGCAACACATGTTTGCGATGTTCGGAGCCACGGTGCTCTTGCCCGTGCTCACCGGCCTTTCCGTTTCGACGACGCTTCTGTTCGCCGGCATCGGCACACTGCTGTTTCATTTCTGCTCTAAGGGCAAGGTTCCTGCCTTCCTCGGCTCGTCCTTTGCATTCCTTGGCGGCTTTGCTACCATCTCTAAGCTGAACACAGGTGCTTTTGCCAATATTTCCAATGCCGAAAAGCTTTCCTATGCCTGCGGCGGAATTCTGGTGGCAGGACTTCTGTATCTGGTGCTTGCTCTCATCATTCGCCTAATCGGTGTAAAAAAGGTTATGCGTTTTCTTCCCCCTGTTGTAACAGGCCCGATTATCATTTGTATCGGTCTGAGTCTGGCAGGCTCCGCTGTCAGCAATGCCTCCACAAACTGGCTGCTTGCCTTTATTGCGCTTGCAACCATCGTTGTTTTCAATATCTGGGGCAAGGGTATGTTTAAGATTATCCCTATCCTGATGGGCGTTGTCATTTCCTATATTGCGGCTCTGATTTTCAATGCAATGGGTATGACAAATGCAGACGGCTCTGCAATTCTGAATTTTACAAATATCACGGCTGCCCCCATGGTAGGCGTGCCCGAATTTTCTCTGTGCAAATTCAACATCTCCGCCATTCTGGTAAT
>URTZ01000078.1 GCA_900550825.1 uncultured Collinsella sp.
AAGCACGGTGCAATCGGCCGTAAGGCCCGTCTGCAAACGTACGGCGACACCAGGTGCCAGCTCGCGACCAAAGGCGGTCGCGCCGTAGAGGATGGCCTCGGGCTTGCGCTCGGCCACCAAATCGCAAATCAGACGGGCATAGGTCTCTGCGTCGTTTTGACACAGACGCTCGTCGCGACAGACCACAACTTCATCCGCACCGGCACAGACCAGATGCTCCAGCTCCTCGAGCGAGCTCTCGGGGCTCATGCCGACCAATGCCACCAAACGGCAGCCGCGGGCATCGGCAAGCTCACGGCCCTTACCCATCAGCTCATAGGCAACAGGAGCCACTGTATCGTGCTCGTCGGTCTGCACGAATACCCAGATGTCTCGATATGTATCAAGGTCCGCCGCGCCGGCGGCCTCGTCACGCTCGATCGAGATAGCGTTGACGGGGCAGGCATCGACGCACCCGCCGCACAGAATGCAGCCGTCGGTTACGCGGGCACAGCGGTTGGGACGCCCACCCTCCACCACAATGCCGCCCGAGGCGCAGGCACGGACGCAGCGACCGCAACCGATGCAGGCTTCGCTATCGATATTCAATCCGCTCATCTATGCCATCCCCTCGATAATCTTGGCGAGCTTTTCCGCCTGCTCGGATGCCGTGCCCTCAACGGTCTCGCACGTTTGATCACGGTCGGGCACAAACGAGCGCACGACCTGTGTCGGCGACCCGGCAAGACCGCAACGCGCGGGGTCGGCGTTCACGTCGGCGGCACTGACCACGCGCACGTCCGCCTCCTCCGCCGCGCGAATACCGGCAATACTCGGCATACGCAACTGGCCAATCTCCTTGGCAGTCGTCATCGCGCACGGCATCTCAAGACACACCGTCTCCTCGCCGGCATCGCATCCGTGAACGAGCGCCAGCGAGCCACACGTCGTAAAGCCCGCGCTTTGCACGCAGCTCACGTCGGTCACGCAGGGAATCTCAAAGGCACCGGCAAGCTCGGGACCAATCTGGGCCGTATCGCCATCCACCGCCATCTTGCCGCAGATGAGCAGATCGAAGTCCTCGTCGAGCGCCTCGATGCCGCATTTGAGAGCATAGGTGGTCGCCAGGGTATCGGCACCTGCAAAGGCGCGATCGGTCAGCAGCAGCGCGTCGTCGGCACCTCGAGCGATGCAGTCGCGCAGCAGCAACTCGGTCGCGGGGATGCCCATCGACACCACCGTTACGCGCACGTCCATGCCAAAGCCGATAAAGTCGTCTTTCAGCGCCAGCGCGCATTCCAAAGCGCTCGCATCAAAGGGATTAATGACCGTCTGCTTGCCATCGCGCACGATGGTATTGGTCTTGGGGTCCATCTTGACCTCGGTGCTGCCCGGCACGGCCTTGACGCACACCACCATATGGAAATCGCTCATCTTCACGCACTCCCTTTCTGGACGAGCTCATCCAAGAGCTTCTCCGAAAACAGGTTGCCGCGACCCAGCTGCCCGTCGGGATCGAGCTGGAGCTTGAGCCGCGCCGACTCGACCATGGCCTCGTGACCGTACATCGTCTCTAAGAAGCCCGCCTTGATCTTGCCGACGCCGTGCTCGGCAGAAACGGCACCGCCCATAGCCGTTACCTCCGCAGCCCACTGGGCAAACAGCTCGCCACCGCGACGGTAGTCCTGCGCATCGCGCGGCAGGATGTTCACATGCAGATGGTTGTTACCGATGTGCCCCCAGGCGGCAGATTCAAGCCCACTTTCGGCCAACGTGCGGCGATAAAGGGCGATGACATCGGCCAAGCGTGCATTGGGCACCGACATGTCCGAACCCAGTTTGGTGATGGTGGGATCCGTGCGGCGACGCTCGTCGATAAGCATGTTGACGCTCTCGGGCACCGCGTGGCGGAAGAACCGCTGGCATTCGCGATCGACTTCGGTGCGCGCGACCCATGTCGCATCGTCGCTGCCGCCCGCAAGCTCTAGTACCCACCCCAAGTGATACAGCTCCTCAGTCGCCTGAACTTCGTCGTCGCAGTCGAGCTCCACGTAGACACAGACCTTGGCCTCTTTGTCGAGCGCCGGCAGCGAGGCAAACGCCGTCGACTGCTCGCGCTGGCGACGTAGAATATCCAGGGCGCCAGCGTCGAAGTACTCGATGGCAGCCGCATGGGACAGGACGGGGCGCACGGAATCGGTAAAGGACACGGCCTTGTCTTCGCTATCGAAAAAGCAGCTCACACCCCAAACGACCGCAGGCGCCGCCTGCAGGGCAATCTCGAGCTCGGTGATAACGCCGAGCGTGCCGCAAGCACCGATAAAGAGGTCGATGGCGTCCATTTCGTCCGCAACGAAATAGCCTGAGGCATTTTTTGTCTTGGGCATGGTGTAGTCAGGAAGATCGAGCTCGAGTGCACGGCCTTCCGCCGTCACGAGTGACAGGTGGCGGCCCCGGGCAAAAACCACGCCGCGCTGAAGCTCGACCAGGTCGCCATCGGTCAGCGCGACATGAAGACCCGTGATGTGGGGACGCATGGGGCCGTAAGCGTAGCTACGGGCGCCGGAAGCGTTGCATGCCGCCATACCGCCCAAGCAGGCAGATGCCTCGGTGGGATCGGTGGGAAAGAACTGCTCGGGGGCATCCTGAAACTCCTCGTAAGCCTTAAGCGATGCCTGGTCCCAGCCTGCGGTCGGAAGCACCTTTTTGCCCAGTTGCTTGCGCAGCTCCGAGAGCACAACGCCCGGCTCCACGCGCAGCAAAAATTGGCCTTGTTCATCGCGGCGAAGGCCCAAGTAGCGATTCATACGGGAAGTATTGAGGATATGCCCGCCGTGGGGCACGGCACCGGCGGCAAGGCCGGTTCGGGCGCCCTGAACCGTTACCGGGACACGCTCGGCATGGAGCTTTTCCAAAATGGCACGGACCTCGTCTTCCGTTGTCGGAAACGAGATGCTCGAGGCCTCGCCCGATGCGCGAGACTCATCGCGACCATACTCTTCGAACTCGTCGGTGAAGGGTTTGATGGTTACAGACACGCGAACTCCCCCTTTAGCTAACTACAGTGTTTGCAGGGAGATGTTACCGCATCGTTTCGTCGACGTGTTCGAGACCGTCTCCATAATTGGCGATTTTAACGTTCGTGCAATTCGGCGAGCGGCTTGATTTCCTCGGCAGACGATGCTTTTAACACATATGGCCCCGCCGTCACTGACCGCGCGATTGCCGCTCGAAAAAAGTTGGAGTATTTTTTGCCGCCTTTTACCTGCGGAGACGCCAATCCGTCAAGCATTTGGTCAGCAATTGGTCAAGTAACGGCTGATACGGTCGGCATCGACAGCCAAAACCGACAGAAGTTTTGGCCCCAGAAGCAGGGAGGTTCCCATGGCATATTACTGGCCCCAGTACGGCATCGCCATCGAAGTCGACGACGATCCCCATCTCCTGCCTTTCGACGAAGAGGCATTCCCCGATACGACGGTCTACCACGTTACCACCGATGTGATCTGCGACCCCGAGTCGTTCTCGGCGCTCGCCCACCGCATCGCGCATATCCACGACATCGAGCTCCCTCCCGACTTCGACGAGCTTGTCTACTCACGCCGCCTGATGCTTCACATGCTCTTTGGAGCGAACCCGTCCACCTTTGCGCGCATCTATACCGCCAAGGATGCCGCATGAGCGCGAAGAAGCCACCCCACTTTGCAGGCCTGGGTCGTCGCAAGAAGCTCATCGTTGCCTGTTTGGCCATCGTCTGCGCCCTTGTCGCCGTAGGACTATACGCTTGGCAGTCGCAGCCCGTACCCGAGGCGGGCGCTTCGGTTACGACGGCCGAGGGCAAAACGCGTCAGGAAATCCAAGATGAGCTCGACGCCATAGTCCGCGACAACATGATGACGATTTCGGTCGCACCGGTCGCTCAGCTGCAGGAGGACGGCAAGCTGCGCGTCAACGTGCAAAACGTCCAAGACAATAAATTTCCCCAGCGATTCCGCGTCATCCAAAACGACGAGACCATGTACGAATCCGGTGTGGTCGAGACCGGCAAGACAATCGAAACGTGCCCCGCCGGCGACATCAAAGAAGGCGAGGCGTACATCGAGATCCAGGCACTCGATGCCAAGACCCTCGACAGCCACGGCAATCCGACACGTGTCAAGGTGCGGGTTGAGCAAGCCGAGAACTAGCTTTTCCGGCCGACGCGGCACCGCACGCAATTCACCAGCATTCGTCCAATCATCGCGGGGACGGCCCGCGGCGAATAGAAAGGAACGACCATGGACATCACCAGGAACATGAACGGAGCCAGAGCGCTCGTCGTGGGCGCAGGGCTCGCGCTCGCGCTCGCAATGGGCGCCGCCCCGACGCCAGCTATGGCGGCCGGGCGCGTTGGAACCACGAAAGTAATGGTCAGGACCGAGATCGACAACGTTGAGTTCAAAGTTCCGACGGTTATTCCCTTCGTCGCCAAGGCCGACGGCACGCTTCAGGGCCCCTCAGAAGACGCGACCACCATCGACAATCATTCGGCCTACGGCATCCATGTCACCAACATGAAGATCGACGCCATGAACACCTGGACCATTGCCGCCGACGCCAAGGCCGGAACCGCGCAGAACTCCATCGACTTTAAGGTCGGCCCCGACGGCGCACTCCAAAACGCCAGCGCCGCAATGCAGGAGACGGGCCTCGATCTTTCCAAGAATGCAGCCTTCGACATGGGCTACCAGGGCATTGCCGGCGGCACGGACAAAATCAAGCTCAAGACAAGCGGAAACGTCGCCCGCGTCACGCGCGACATCTTCCGCGTAACCGGCGAAGGCGATCAGGTTGCGACGATCACCTGGACGGTCGAGCCCGGTGCGCACACGGCATAAGGCCGTCGCCCTGGCCGCCGCCGTCAGCATCCTAGCGTTTGGGCCAGCCATGGCCTTTGCCCAGCAAGAACAGGCGCAGGCCGCCACGCAAGTGACGGTCGACCTCTCGGAGCTCGACCGCGGCGACCGCGAGGAACCGTTGGCGCAGACAGGCGACAGACGATGGCTCTTGGCAGCAGGCGCCACAGCAGCAGGCGCGGGAACCGCCGGCCTCGGTCTGCACATCAAACGCAGCCAGAAACAAAACACGGACAGGCCGCACTAAATTAGCTAAGGAGACCCCATGGCATCGAAGAACCTTTTGCCCGTCGTCGCACTCTGCGGCGCGCTCGCAACCGGAACGCCTGTCGCCGCTTGGGCGACTCCCGTCATGGCAGACTCCTTACCAGTAGCCCTAAGTTCCGCACCAAATCCGTCGAGCGCCATTGCGTGCGAGCGTTTTTCGATCGCACAGGCCGCAATCTCGACCTCGGGATGTCTTCGTCGTAATACGGACGGCTCGATAGTCGTGGATATCAAGCGTTCGAACAAGGCAAACGGCTCCCAGGCGGGGTGCGCCGTCTGCACGTGGCGCTCGGTTGTGCTCGATGCAGATGGCGATCCATGCAATTTAGAGCTGCGCATCGACATCGCTTCGGTCGATGACTCGGCGAACGGAGCGAAGGTCGCCTTCGACGGTACGTTTTTCGAGAAAGGAGGCGGTATATGTCTGGGCTGCGCCGCCGCGAATGCAGACGGCACGCAGCCCACCCTCTCATTCACGACATCGTTGCGACTGACCAAAGCCGACACCGATGCCATCGCGGCGGGAGAAGCGTCCCTGCTGTTCTACGCCGTCAGCGCCAAAGACACAGACGCTCATTTCGAGAAGCCAGCCGGATCACTCAGCCTTACACGAGGGATAGAGGCAGGCCCTATTGAAATCGATGCCCACGCGCAAAGCAGGCAACGCATTCTTGCCGACCCGGCGCTTCTCGAAATGGAGTGGAACGGATCCGGAGCCATCGGAATTCTTCCCTCCGCGCTTGACGCCAAGACGCTCCCCTCAAACGACGAACCCATCAACGCAACCATACAAGAAGAGAGCGCGGACAAAGAAGCAGGTGCGGGCGACACGCCGTCGCCGACAAACAGCATCCCAGCTTCTCTCGAAGCACCGAATGAGCCCGCTAACGATCCAAACGATCCCGAGCTCGCAGACAGTCTGGGGCTTGCTGATCCTCAAGAGATCGATGAAGGTAACTGCTGCGTGCTTGCCGCGCTCGACCACACAGAGGTCATCGACGCTGCGAACATCGAAGTTGCCGCTGCCAATCAGCCCGTCCGCAAGTCGGCCATCATCGCATTTCCCGAATCCATCGAAGTCGTCTTTTTGCCATCGGGTGAGGTCGTGGCCCCAACACTGCTCACCTTGTTGGGCGCCAAGAATACTCGAAACGAAATTAAAAAGGTCACGGTTGTCGACCCTGCAACCACCGCCAAGCTGCGTCTATACGCCGTTGCTCCAGATGGAGGCAAGACCTTGGAATTCGATGGCGACACACTCCTAGCCTGGCGACGTCTGGACATTATGCAAGACGTCTCGTATCAGATCGAACTCGAAGGGTTTGATCGTGCCCGCGATGCCAATATCATCGCCGCGGCTATTGAATCCCCACAGCGGCTTATGACACTGCGCTTTGAATACTATCCCTATGTCCCGACAACCACCTGAGGCTTAAATGCTGCGCATCATTCCTAATACCACTTATATAACGTATTAGATGAGTCGCGATGTGCCTCGCATTTCGTTCTGCTACGATTGCCACGTTGGCATCAATACAGGAGGGCTCATGCCGGGCTTGGGAACAATCATCAACGTTGCGCTTTTAGTTGCGGGCGGTCTTTTGGGATTAGCGGGCGGCCGCTTCATTACACCGCGCATCCAAGACACGCTCATGAAAGCATCGGGGCTGTGCGTCCTGTTTATCGGCCTGGGCGGCACCATGCAAAAGATGCTCATCATCGATGGAAAGGCGCTAGCGACCACCGGTACCACCATGCTCATCGTCTCATTTGCGCTCGGTTCGCTCATCGGCGAGGCCATCAACTTGGAGGCCGCCATCGAGAACCTTGGCGAATGGCTCAAGCGCAAGACTGGCAGTGAGGGCGATAACGAGTTCACCAACGCTTTTGTCTCGACTTCACTCACCGTGTGCATCGGCGCCATGGCCATTGTGGGATCGATCCAGGACGGCCTGCTCGGCGACTGGTCAACGCTTGCCCTCAAGGGCGCACTGGACTGCATCATCGTCTGCACCATGACGGCCTCGCTTGGCCGCGGCTGTATCTTCTCCGCCCTGCCCGTCGCCGTGTTCCAAGGAACGATTACGCTGTTTGCCGGCGCGCTCTCCCCCATCATGACCACCGCCGCCCTCGACAGTCTATCGCTCGTGGGGTCTATGCTCATCTTCTGCGTCGGCGTCAACCTCATCCGTCCTCAGACCTTCCGCACGGCCAATATGCTTCCCTCCGTCGTCATCGCCGTCATCTACGCCCTCCTGTTCTAAATCTATCAACGCAGCGGTATCTCGAACATCTGTTTGATGCTGTGCTATGATATGAGGTCACCGTAGCTGCGTTCGAGAGGAGGAGCGGTGGCCGACCAGGACATCAAGATGCTCATCGAGCGCATTATGGCCGAGGCCCGGACCCATCAGTCCGCCCGCTTCTCAAACGAAATCTACGCAGACGAGCCGATTCTCAAAACCGGCCGACAGATGCAGAATTTCCTCCCCGACCAGTACCGTAAAATGCGCGAGATATCGCGCTGGCAGGATGACCCCAAAGGCGGCGCAGGTCGCTGGCTTTCGGAAGCCGAGCTTTTTTACCGCCAGGGCCTGCTGATGGCCGACTTTGAGGACGACTGTCCCTACAACGGCACCTTTAAGTCGTACTTTCCCACCTACAACGCCATGAGCGACCGGCAGCTGCGCGGCTACTTTACCTGGCGTGCCCAAGTGCGCCACGGAACCGTCGAGGAAACGTCTACGTCCTTTGCCTTTCTGTATCTCTATGAGCTGATTTGCGGCATTGGCGTAGATAATCCACTCGATGGTTTTAACAAGATCAAGGCTTTTTGGGATGTCTATCGCGCCTTCGAGCCCGGCATCGACCGGTTTGCGCGCGTGTGGCTGCAAGATTACGCCGTGTTCCACGGGCTCGACCCCAAGCTGCTTCGCGACTCTAAAACCGTCATGTTCGATAACGCCCTTATCGAACTGCGGCGCGCGGCACGAGACCTTGTACCGGCACCGTCCGGCCAGACCCCTAAGCGTCGCAAAACCTCCGAGCCCACGCTCCCCCTTCCGCCCGATGAGGTGCGCGAGGAGCGACTCATGGCCGCCATCAACGCCCTCTCCACGTACAACCTAAGTAGCTCGCGGCTCGACCGCAGCCACCACCGCGATCTGCGCCACGTGGCATGCGCCGTGTATGTCCGCATGGCGCGCTACTATGACACGCACCGAAAGACCGGCATCGTGGCAAGTTTATTTGGGGAGGAGACGGCCATGCCCTACACCATGTTTGCCTCGGCCGTATTCTTTGCGCCCGAGCGCCACGAGGACTGCGAATACCGTCTGGACCCCATCCATATCTACCGTTGCCAAAACGGTTTTTGGGAATGCATGCGGATTCACGGCAGCAGACAAAAGAGCAGCAAACTTGGCGAGATGATGCGCGCCTGCGACCAACGCCTGCGCCTGGCCCTGGACCCTGCCCATCCCCTGAAGGAAGAAAAGGTCCCCAAATATCTGGCCAAGATTATCGATGACGAGATTGTGGCATGGCTTTCGTGGGACGCCGCACACCAGCCCGTCAAGATCGATATCGATTTGAGCCAGCTGGGGCACATTCGGAGCGCCGCTGCGCAAACGCGCGAAGCACTTTTAATCGACGAAGAGCGCGAGGACGATGTGCCCACAGAGGTCGATACGGCGGAATCCGAGCAACCGGAAGCCAAGCCTGCGACCGACGTGATGGGCGAGCCGATCGCGGCGCCTACGGAGCGCAACAAAGCTGACGAGCCGACCATCTCAACCGAGCAGTTTGGCGTCGTAGCCCCGCTCCTCGCGCCAGCGCCCGCACCCGCGACGGCCATGTCCGCCGACACCGCGTCCGCACT
>URTZ01000079.1 GCA_900550825.1 uncultured Collinsella sp.
CGGCATCATCGGCGGCACCGGCTCGGCCAAGTCCACGCTCGTAAACCTCATCGCCCGCCTGTACGACGCCACCGAAGGCACCGTGCGCGTGGGCGGCATGGACGTGCGCGACTACGACCTGGACGCACTGCGTCACCAAGTGGCCATGGTGCTACAGAAAAACGTGCTGTTTAGCGGCACCATCGCCGAGAACCTGCGCTGGGGCGACCCGAACGCCACCGACGAGGAAGTCCGCGAGGCGGCACATCTGGCCTGCGCCGATGAGTTTGTCGACGGCTTCCCCAAGGGTTACGACACCTGGATCGAGCAGGGCGGCTCCAATGTTTCCGGCGGTCAGAAGCAGCGCCTGTGCATTGCGCGTGCCCTGCTGCGTCGCCCCAAGATCTTGATCCTGGACGACTCCACTAGCGCCGTCGACACCAAGACCGACGCCAAGATTCGCGCAGGGTTGGCAAGCTATCTGCCCAACACGACCAAGCTCATCATCGCCCAGCGCATTAGCTCCGTACAGGATGCAGACCGCATCATCGTCATGGAGGGCGGCCGCATCGCGCAGATCGGCAACCATGACGAGCTGCTTAAGACGAGCGAGATCTACCGCGAGACCTTTACCTCGCAAAACAAGATGTCTGCCGAGGGCGAAGGGGCCGTCGAGGCCGACACCGAGGCATCCGCAACGCAGGCTCAGACCCAGGAAGGAGGCGAGGCACATGAGTAAGGCAACGACCGCCGAGCGCGCGCTCAACCGCAAGGGCGGCACCATGTCGCGCCTCATCAAGACGCTCTTTGGCTTCTACCCCGTGCTTTTGCCCCTCGTCGTCGTCGGCGTGGTGCTCTGCGCCATCATCAACTCCATCGGCGCGACCTTCCTTCAGAGCGCCCTGCAGATTATTAGCGAATCGTGGCAGTCGGGCGATTGGGAAGCCGCACAGCCCAAGATCGCACAGCTCGTGACTACCCTCGCCTGCATCTACGGCGTCGGCATCCTGTCTTCGCTCTTCTGGAACCGCGCCATGGCCATCGTCACGCAGGGCTCGCTCGAGAAGCTGCGCGAGAAGATGTTCAACCGCATGCAGGACCTGCCGATTCGCTACTTCGACACGCACCAGCGCGGCGACATCATGAGCCACTACACCAACGACATCGACACGCTGCGCCAGATGATCAGCCAGTCGCTGCCCAACCTGCTCATGACGACCATCGTCATCGTCACGGTATTCTTTATCATGCTGTACTACAGCGTGTGGATGTGCCTGGTCATTGTGGCCGGCGTCGTCTTTATGACCTTTATGACCAAGCTGCTCGGCTCCAACTCCGCGCGTTTCTTTATTGCGCAGCAGTCCGAGCTCGGCGTGGTCGAGGGTCATATCGAGGAAGTCATGAACGGCCAGAAGGTCGTCAAGGCATTCTGCCACGAGTCTGCCGCCGAGGCCGATTTTGACGAGCGCAACGAAAAGCTCTTCGAGGTCTCGCAGAAGGCCAACATGTACGCCAACATCCTCATGCCTATCCTTATGAACCTGGGCAACCTGCTCTACGTGTTGGTGGCCCTTGCCGGCGGCATTTTCCTGGCGCTGGGCGTGCCCAACCTGAGCATCTCGGGCATGACGCTGTCCATCGCCGTCGTGGTGCCGTTCCTCAACATGACCAAGCAGTTCTGCGGACAGATCGGTCAGATCTCGCAGCAGATCAACGCCGTGGTCATGGGCCTCGCCGGCGCCGACCGCATCTTTGAGCTCATCGACGAGAAGCCCGAGACCGACGAAGGCTACGTGACGCTCGTCAACGCGCAGGTGAACCCCGATACCTGGCAGCTCGAGGAGGCCGACCACCACACCGGCATGTGGGCGTGGAAACACCCGCACCGCGCAACCGGCGAGATCGAGTACGTGCCGCTGCGCGGCGACCTGGTCATGGACAACGTCGACTTTGGCTACACGCCCGACCACGAGGTGCTGCACGGCGTGTCCGTGTTTGCCAAGCCGGGCCAGAAGGTCGCGTTTGTCGGCGCCACCGGTGCCGGTAAGACGACCATCACCAACCTCATCAACCGCTTCTACGACATCGCCGACGGCAAGATTCGCTACGACGGCATCAACGTCAACAAGATCCGCAAGGCCGATCTGCGCCGCTCGCTGGGCGTCGTGCTGCAGGACGTGAACCTGTTCACCGGCACCGTGATGGATAACATCCGCTACGGCAACCTGGATGCGACCGACGAGGAGTGCATCGCGGCGGCCAAGCTCGCGGGCGCCGACGACTTTATCACCCGCCTGCCCGACGGCTACGACACGATGCTCACCGGCAACGGCGCCCAGCTGTCGCAGGGCCAGCGCCAGCTGATTTCGATCGCACGCGCTGCCGTCGCCGATCCGCCGGCGATGATCCTGGACGAGGCCACGTCGAGCATCGATACCCGCACCGAGGCCATCGTGCAAGCCGGCATGGACAAGCTCATGGAAGGCCGCACGACGTTTGTCATCGCGCACCGCCTGTCCACCGTGCGCAACTCCGACGCGATCATCTGTCTGGATCACGGCCGCATCATCGAGCGCGGCAACCACGACGAGCTGATTGCCAAGCGCGGGTATTACTACCAGCTCTATACCGGAGCGTTTGAGCTGGAGTAGTTCGGCTCGCCGAGATGGCCGATTTGCCGCTCATTCGTCGGGCATGACCCTAAGGTCAATGCCCTCCTCTTTCGGGGCAAATCGACTCATCTCAACGACCCAAACACAATGCACCGCAACGCATAAGCCCCCGCAGTTCATATGAGCTGTGGGGGCTTTTTTCATGCCAGCCGGAAACCGTATCCCACTTTTCGGGCCCAGAATGGGATGCCGTTTCCCGCTGGACCCCCTCCGGGAAACGGCATCCCATTTCAAGGGAGTAAACCGGGATGTAGTTTCCCCTAACGGCACCTTTGGGAAGCCGCATCCCACTCTAGACGCACAAAACGGGATGAGCTTTCCCATGGTGATCCAAGACCAGAAGCATGTCCGATAGCGCAGCCAGGTCAAGAACAACAAGGCAAGCGTCACGCCAATTTGGACGAGCGTCTGCTGCAGTTTGAGGCTGCTGGCCCATATGGTAGAGTTAACCACCCATGAATTTCAGCACACTGCGTGCTACCTGCTCTTTTGTCATTTAGGGGAGTGAACTTGTGAATACTTCTGTCGCCAAGAAGGCCAGCCAGGCGGTGCGCCTGCTCATGATGGTGCTCACGGCAGTTCTCATCTTCTTCTTCATCAATGTTATGCTGCTCGTCTCCGATATCCAGGGCACGGCGCGCGTGGTCAATTACGCCGGTCTGGTGCGCGGTACCACGCAGCGAATCGTTAAGCTCGAGGACGCGGGCCAGCCTCAAGATGACCTGCTCAAAGCCGTGGATTCATACATCAACGGCTTGCGTTACGGAAGTGACGACCTCAACCTCGTCCGTCTCGACGACGATGAGTATCAGGCAAAGATGACCGAGCTTGCAAATTATTATGATGAGCTTTGCGCCGAGATTAGCCGCGTGCGCGAAGTCGGCTACGAGAGCACCGACATCATCTCCATGAGCGAGGAGTTCTTTGGCATTTGCGACGATGCTACGCGACTCGCAGAGGACTACTCTCAGGAGAAGGCGTCGGCGCTCAACTATCTCGAGGGCTTGGTGATCATCGACATCGTGGGCTTGGTGGCGACCTTTGCGGTCGAACTTGTTCGCGCGGTGCGCACTGCCGCGCTCAACCGCGAGCTGCAGAGCAAAGTCTATCTCGACGAAGCCACAGGACTGCCCAATAAGAATAAGTGCGAGGAGATCTTGGGGCAGGAGCATCCCGTTTCCGCTGAACCGCCCGTTGCGCTGTGCGTCTTCGATCTTAACAATCTGCATATGGTCAATAACAACTTCGGCCATGAGAAGGGCGATGAATACATTCGCTCTTTTGCCCAACAACTGGGAAGTGTGGCGTCGGAGACGTGCTTTGTGGGTCGCGACGGCGGCGATGAGTTTATCGCGGTGCTGTGGGATGCCGACCGAGCCGCTGTGGAATCCTGTCTCGCTCGGGTTCGTGCGAACGTGAACGAGTATTCCGGGGCTCACCCCGACATGCCTATCAGCTATGCGGTGGGCTACGCGCTTTCCAGTGATTTTGATGAACCGCCTATGATGCGTGAGCTCTTTTCTCAGGCCGACAAAAACATGTACATCGACAAGAACCGCGTAAAGACAGCCGAGGCAGCCGGGCCGCAACGCGAGGACCGCTAAACCCGTAGCAAAGGGTAGCTAATTTGGGACGGGACTCTTTTGGCTATTTGAGAAGCTGAGCCATGGCGTTGACAAATTTTTGGACTTGGAGGGTGGGCTCGAGCGGATAGTGCAAAAAGACCGGCACCTCACGGCCGCACAGGAACGGTACGCCCACAAAGGCCGGGTGCACCCCCGACCACGCGCCGCAGGTGAGCACCGCGTCGCCCTTTTCCTCCGCCTCGTTAAAGAGCGCAAAGTCAAAGCTGTCCGCGTCGATCACGTCCACGCCGCCGTCTGCCAAAAGATCGATACGCAAGCTATCCATGGCATCGTTGCCGTGACGGAGCACGCGCAGGCGCATGCCCTCCAGGTCGGCGACCGTAATGCGACTCTTGCGCGCAAGCGGGCTTGTACGCGGTACGTCGATATAAAACGGCACGTTGACGATGCGGAGCTTTTGGCAGGTGTCGCCCCAGCGCGGGGTCGAAAAACTCGACTGCACCACATCTACCTCGCGACCAAGGCTGCGCATGACGGATTCGCGCTCGTCATAGAGATCGCTTACCGGCACGATCTCAAATCGCAGCGATGGCTCCAGCTCGTGCACACCCGTCCACATCGACAGCGTTTGGCGCCCCGGGCACATCATCGACACGCCCAGACGCACGGCCCCGCCATCGCCCGCCGCGCGTCGGGCACGGCGCAGCGCGTCCTCGGACTGCCGCATGATCGAGCGCGCGTCATCCACCAGCAGTGCGCCGGCCGGCGTCACCTTGACGCCCGAGTGCGAGCGTTCGAACAGCGTGATGCCGAACTCGGCCTCGAAGCCCGATACCTGCTTGACGAGTGCCGGCGTCGACACACGCAATTTTGCCGCCGCACGCGAGAAGCTTCCCAGCTCCGCGGCGGCCGATATGGCCTCAAGTCGTCGATCGTACACGTCAATCTCCCGTTTTAGCGCCCGTGGCCACATGGTGCCACAGGGGGTTGTTTTCGCAGGTCACGTGCTCAATTGAGCATAAACTGCATCGCGCAGTGTAAACCTAGGGTTAACGCCATTCTAACAAATATGCAATTCACCTGCGCAAACGCAAAGCATACGATAACCAGCGAAAACCACGTGAGTCGATTAATGAGAACGACCCACCGGGAGGCACAAGAAGGGAAGTTCCTATGAGCAATTGGCTTAAGCTCGAGGGCGATGTTTGCGCCGTGACTGGCGCGCTCGGCGGTATGGGCGCCGAGATCTGCCGCGAGTTCGCCCGCAATGGCGCCAACGTCGTCATGCTCGACCTGGACGAGGAGAAGGTCAAGGCCGCTGCCGCCGACCTCGCTGCCGAGTTTGGCATCCACGCCGAGGGTTACAAGATGAACGCCACCGACGAGGCCGAGGTTCAGGCCGCCGTCGACGCCACCATCACCGACTTCGGCCGCGTCGACGTCCTCGTCAACACCGCCGGCATCCTGCGCTTCGCCGCCATGGAGGACCTACCGCTGAGCGACTGGGAGCAGGTGCTCAACGTCAACCTCACCGGCTACTTCATCACCTCACAGCGCTTTGGTCGCGAGATGATCAAGGCCGGCCAGGGCCGCCTGGTGCACATCTCGACCGTCGCCAGCCACTCCCCCGAGACGTTCTCAGGCGTGTACAGCTCCACCAAGGCCGGCGTCAACATGATGTCCAAGATGCTCGCTGCCGAGTGGGGCCCCTACGGCGTTCGCTCCAACTGCGTCGAGCCTTGCTTCGTCAAGACCCCGATGTCGGCAAACTTCTACGCCGACCCCGAGGTCGAAAAGAGCCGCAGCCGTCTGATCGCCACGCGCCGCATCGGCGAGGTCAGCGATATCGCCAACGCCGTCATGTTCCTAGCGTCCACGCGCTCGGACTTTACCACCGGCGACGCCATCAAGGTCGACGGCGGCTTCTCCAACATGATGGGCGACCTCACCGCCAAGCCCGGCGGCCGTCGCGCCTATGCCGACAACTACCTTAAGAACAAGGGTGTCGAGCTCTGGTCCGATGAGTCCGGCGTCGCCAAGCCGACTGACCAGTAAACCAACCTGACAGGGAGGCCCGCAGACACGCCCGCTCCTCCCCCGCATCGATTAGAAAGAGTCCAATGGCTTCCACCAACTCCAACAAGGGTCGCGCCGTCGTGCTTTCCGCCGCATGCGTCACCATGTTCTTCATCAGCTCCATCGCGCTGTATTCCGTCGTGAGCAAGAACCTGCTCGCCGTCTACCCCGAGTGGTCCAGCGCTCTTACCTGGGCTTTCCCGGTCTTTCAGACCATCATGGCCGTGACGGGCATCTTCGCCGGCCGCATCTCCGATAAGATCGGCCCGCGCAACGTCGTAATCGCCGCCGCCGTGTGCTACGGCCTAGGCTGGTTCATGTCCGGCACCGTCACCGAGCCGTGGCAGTTCTACCTGTGGTTCTCGCTCGTCGCCGCCATCGGCAACGGCCTGGGCTACAACCCGGCGCTCACCACCGGACAAAAGTGGTTCATCGACAAGAAGGGTCTCGCCTCCGGCATCACCCTGGCCGCTTCGACCGCCGGCCCCGCCGTGCTGTCCCCGGTGCTCGCCTCGCTGCTCATCCCGAGCCTGGGCATCTTTGGCGCCCTCAAGGCGCTCGGCGTCATCTTCTTTGTGACGATCGCCGCCTCCGCCCTGTTCCTGAAGGCCCCCGAGGCCGGCTGGCTGCCCGAGGGCTTCGAGGCCCCCAAGGGTGGCGCGCATGCCGGCACCTTCGGTGACCTCACTCCGGGCGAGATGGTCAAGACCCCGCGCTTCTGGGTTCTCATCGTCACCTTCGCCTTTGCCGCCACCGCGGGCACCCTGCTCGTCGGCAAGGTTGCCTCCATCGCCGCCGTCCAGCTCTTCGCCGACCCCACGAGCGCCGCGGCCGTCGCCCTCGGCGGTGTGGTCGTCTCCGTCAACACCTGCGCCAACCTGGTCGGTCGTCTGTCCTTTGGCCAGATCATCGACAAGCTCGGCGCCTATAAGTCGCTGCTCATCAGCCTTGTCGTCACCATCGTCGCGCTCGTCATCATGTCGATGAGCTTCACGCAGAGCATGTTCTTTGTGGCACTCGCCCTGCTCGGCTTTAGCTTTGGCGCCCTGCTCGTCATCTACCCGCCGCTCACCGGTGGCGCCTTTGGCACCAGCAACATCGGCGTCAACTACGGCATCATGTTTTTGGGTTACGCCGCTTCCACCTGGATCAGCCAGCCCATCACCGCCGTGCTGTATCACGCCGAGGCCGGCAGCGCCGCCTACCAGCAGTCCTTCTACGGTGCCATCGTAATCGCCGCAATCGCCGTCGTGCTCACCGTCTACATGATGGTCTCCGACAGCAAGAAGAAGTCCGCCTAGTTTTGCTTGATGCGGCAAGGACCGCCCCCTTGCCGCATTCCACCGCCACCAGTATTAAGGAGTCGAAATGTCTGAGCTCAACCCCGTCCGCATTGCCGTTATCGGCGCCGGCGCCATGGGCCGCAACCACATCCGCTTTGTCACCGAGGAGCCCGAGGCCGAGCTCGTCGCCATCGCCGACGCCTTTGAGGGCGCCCGCGCCACGGCCGAGGCCGCCGGCGTGCCGTTTTATACCGATCCCGCCCAGATGATGGACGAGGTCAAGCCCGAGGCCGTCATCATCGCCACGCCCAACGACCTACACCTGGGCGTTGCCCGCGAGGCTGTGAAGCGCAACATCGTGCCGTTGGTCGAAAAGCCGATCTCCAACGACCTGGAGGATGCCCAGGCCTTCGCCGCCGAGGCCGAGACCGCCGGAGTGCCCGTGCTCGTGGGTCAGCATCGTCGCCACAATCCCTTCGTCAACAAGGCCAAGGAGATCATCGAGTCTGGCGAGCTGGGCAAGCTCACCGTGTCGAGTTTCCACTACATGATCTATAAGAATGACGAGTACTTCGACGTCGAGTGGCGCCGCAAGAAGGGCGCCGGCCCGATCCTAGTCAACCTGGTGCACGACGTCGACCTGCTCCGTTACCTGCTGGGCGAGCCCGTTGCCGTCCAGGGTATGCAGTCCAGCGCCGCCCGCGGTTTTGAGACCGAGGACTCCGCCGTGGTCAACGTCCGTTTTGCCGATGGCGCGCTTGCGAGCATGACCATCTCCGACGCCACCGCCAGCCCCTGGAACTGGGAGGCAACCGCTCGCGAGGATCCGCAGTACCGCCCCTTCGACGCCGACGCCTACTTTATCGGCGGAACCTTGGGCGCTCTGTCGCTGCCCCGCCTGCACCAGTTCTCCTACGACGGCGCCTCCAACTGGCACAAGCCGCTGCAGATGGAGATTCCGGCCGTGGACCCGGCACTGCCGCACAAGATGCAGCTCAAGCACTTTGTGAAGGTTGTCCGCCGCGAGGTCGAGCCCGTCGTGACCCCCGCCGATAACGTCAAGACGCTCACGCTTCTCAACGCCATCAAGGAGGCCGCCGAGACCGGCCAGCTCGTCGAGCTGTAATGCCTTAAGAGCGACCGCGGCAGAAACCCCATGCCGAGCCCCTCGGTCCGCCACCAACAAGCCCCTCTTCTTTGCCCCGTGAGCAGCCTCCTGCCCGCGGGGCTTTTGGACTACATTGGTAATGATTTTTCTGGAGCGGGGGCTATTTTGCGCCTCAGCTTGGTTCGTGCGCCACGAAATGGGCCTATCTACTACGTTTAACCGACTACCATCAACCATACCGAATTTCGCGAAATAAAAACCGACGCTCCTATAAGTTGTCAATAGGCAGTTTGCGGGAGCGCTCCCTTC
>URTZ01000080.1 GCA_900550825.1 uncultured Collinsella sp.
GGGAGGTCAATCCCGACCACATTCTGCAGACCAATGGCTGCACGTGTGCGAACCTCAACGCCATCATGGCCGTGGTCGAGCCCGGCGACCACGTTATCGCCGAGTGGCCCACCTACGCGCCGCTCTACGAGATTCCGCGCACGCTGGGCGCCGAGGTCGAGTATTGGGAGCTTTGCGAGGAACTCGGCTGGAAGCCCGATATCGAGGAACTCAAGCGCTTGGTGCGCCCCAACACCAAGCTTATCTGCATAAACAACGCATCGAACCCCATCGGTACGGTGCTCGATACCGATATGCTCGGCCAGATTGCCGAGATCGCCCGTTCGGTGGGCGCCTACGTGCTGTGCGACGAGGTGTATCTGCCGCTCGAAAACACTGGGTCCTTTATGTCGATGGTCGACGTGTACGAGAAGGCCATTGTCACCAACTCGTTGTCGAAGACCTATTCGACGCCTGCGGCCCGCGTGGGCTGGGTCGTGGCCGACGAAGAGGTGTCCAACCGCATCCGTACCTATCGCGATTACACCATGATCTGCGGCGGTGTGTTCAACGACGCCCTGGCGACCTATGTGCTTGAGCACAAGGACAAGATCCTCGAGCGCAACCGCAAGATCGTGTTTGGAAACCGCGATATCGCGCAGGCTTGGATTGATACGCAGCATCGCGTTTCCTGGACGGCCCCGCAGGGCGTGTCCACCTCGTTTATCCAGCTTGATATTCCCGAGGATGATGAGGAGTTCTGCAAGCGCCTGCTGTCCGAGAGGGGAGTGCTGTTGGTTCCCGGCAGCCGCTTTGAGCTTCCCTGCGGCGCACGCCTGGGCTACTGCGCGAGCGAGGACGTTCTGCGCGAGGGTCTGAGGCTTCTGGGCGAGGCACTGGCGGTGTTCGATCGCTAGGATTCCGACGGCTCTCAAAGCCGCTCAAATCTGTCTACGATTATCGATAACTGACCCGTTTCCCAAGAGGGGAGCGGGTCTGTTTTTCTATACCGAGAAGTCAAGTTGTTACAAATGAGGCCGTAAGGCGAGCCGGTATCCGATGGGCCTTATACTGAGCTTCCGGTGAACGGTATCAAGCGTCTGGTAAACGGTAATTTGTTACCAGAAATGAATAGGACAAACTTTTTTCTGAATAAAAATGAAAATGGTTGAGACGCGGTATGAATCGCTAATTCTATTCATAGCTTTATTGGAAATATGCAATTTGAGGGTGGTTTAATAAAGTTAAGTTCCATTTGTTATTTAGATTGAAAACGCGTTTAAGCACGTAAATAAACTTTATTAAATCAAAGTGTGCCATGCGTGAAGTATATGTGTATGCCGTTCACCCCTCATATAAAACCGTTCGGGGGCGAGGTGGAAGTATGAACTGATTTTGGATATAAATATGTCGTCAGCAATAACGCCTCACACGGAGGGGCGCTAACGAATCGGCCCTGACAGGGGCCCGAAAGAAAGGTAGGAGGCCATGACGAAAGGTCTGCACGTGCCTTCCGAGATCGGCAAGCTCAGGAAGGTCTGCCTGCACCGTCCCGGCGACGAGCTCCTCAACCTGCCGCCCGACGAGCTCGAGCGACTCCTGTTCGACGACGTCCCGTTCCTGGAGGTCGCACAGCAGGAGCACGACACCTTCGCCCAGATCCTGAGGGACCAGGGCGTGGAGGTCCTCTACCTCGAGAACCTCGTCGCCGAGGTGTTCGACCAGGTCCCCGGCGCCCGCGCCGAGTTCACCGACCAGTACATCGCCGAGGCCGGCATCCGCGGCCAGCACATGCCGCAGATCGTCCGCGAGAAGCTGGACTCCATCGAGGACAACCTCGAGTTCGTCAAGAAGACCATGGCCGGCATGACCAAGGCCGAGATCGACATGCCCCTCACGGCGTCCACGACCCTCGACTCCCTGGTCAACTCCGAGTCCGAGTCCGACCTGATCATCGACCCGATGCCCAACCTCTACTTCACCCGCGACCCGTTCGCGGTCGTCGGCGAGGGCGTCAACCTCAACCGCATGTACTCGGTCACCCGCAACCGCGAGACCCTGTACGGCAAGTACGTCTTCAAGTACCACCCCGACTACAAGGACGTCTCCCTGTACTTCCGCCGCGACTGCCAGTTCCACACCGAGGGCGGCGACGTGCTGAACATCAACGAGAAGACCCTCGCCGTCGGCATCTCCCAGCGCACCCAGGCCGCCGCTATCGACGTCATGGCCCAGAACATCTTCTGGAACTCCGACTCCAAGGTCGAGCGCATCCTGGCCTTCGACATCCCGGTCTCGCGCGCCTTCATGCACCTCGACACGGTCTTCACCCAGATCGACGTCGATAAGTTCACGATCCACCCCGCCATCATGGGCACCCTGCGCGTCTACGAGCTGACCGCTGGCAAGAACCCGGGCGACGTGAACATCCGCCTGATCGAGGACACCCTCGAGCACGTCCTGGAGGACGCCACCGGCGTCGACCAGGTCAAGCTGATCCCCTGCGGCGGCGGCGACCCGATCGCGGCCTCCCGCGAGCAGTGGAACGACGGCTCCAACACCCTGTGCGTCGAGCCCGGCAAGATCTGCGTCTACGCCCGCAACACCGTCACCAACGACGTGCTGTACAAGGAGGGCCTGGACCTTCTCGTCGTGCCCTCCGCCGAGCTCTCCCGCGGCCGCGGCGGCCCGCGCTGCATGAGCATGCCCTTCTGGCGCGAGGACCTCTAAGGTCTTCAAGGACCCGTATAGGTCTTAATACATACATCTAGCTGCCAATAGATGTCTCCCATTGGGGCGGTGCGGGTTTTCGCACCGCCCCATTCTTGTATGAGGAACGTCAACACGATTGGATGACTGCTTTTGTAAGGAGCTTGGCCATGGACATCAAGACAATCGGCGTTGAGGAATGGCTTAACGTTTGGGAGAAGAGCGCTACGTGGGATATCGCCCAGTCGACAATCTCCTCGCTTACCATGGGCGAGCTGCGCGCGCTCGACGACCAAGATGGTGCCACGTTCTACGAGCGCCTGGACTGCGAGAAAATGAACTACGGCTGGATTGAGGGTTCGCCGGAGTTTAAGGCCGAGGTTGCCAAGCTGTATCGTCGCGAGGTCAATCCCGATCATATTCTGCAGACCAATGGCTGCACGGGTGCCAACCTCAACGCCATCATGGCCGTGGTCGAGCCCGGCGACCATGTGATTGCCGAGTGGCCCACCTATGCGCCGCTCTATGAGATCCCGCGTACACTCGGCGCCGAGGTTGAGTATTGGGAGCTTTGCGAGGAGCTCGGATGGAAACCCGATATCGAACAGCTCAAGCGCCTCGTTCGCCCCAACACCAAGCTCATTTGCATCAATAACGCATCGAACCCTATCGGTACGGTGCTCGATGCCGATACGCTCGGCCAGATCGCCGAGATTGCCCGCTCGGTTGGCGCCTATGTGCTGTGCGACGAGGTGTACCTGCCGCTTGAGAACACCGAGGACTTTTTGTCGATGGCCGATGTGTACGAGAAGGCCATCGTCACCAACTCGGTGTCCAAGACCTATTCGACGCCTGCGACCCGCGTGGGCTGGGTTGTGGCAGACGAAGAGGTATCTAACCGCATTCGCACGTACCGCGACTACACCATGATTTGCGGCGGCGTGTTCAACGACGCCCTGGCGACCTATGTGCTCAAGCACAAGGACAAGATCCTCGAGCGCAACCGCAAGATCGTGTTTGGAAACCGCGATATCGCGCAGGCTTGGATTGATACGCAGCATCGCGTTTCCTGGACGGCCCCGCAGGGCGTGTCCACCTCGTTTATCCAGCTTGATATTCCCGAGGATGATGAGGAGTTCTGCAAGCGCCTGCTGTCCGAGAGGGGAGTGCTGTTGGTTCCCGGCAGCCGCTTTGAGCTTCCCTGCGGCGCACGCCTGGGCTACTGCGCGAGCGAGGACGTTCTGCGCGAGGGTCTGAGGCTTCTGGGCGAGGCACTGGCGGTGTTCGATCGCTAGGATTCCGACGGCTCTCAAAGCCGCTCAAATCTGTCTACGATTATCGATAACTGACCCGTTTCCCAAGAGGGGAGCGGGTCTGTTTTTCTATACCGAGAAGTCAAGTTGTTACAAATGAGGCCGTAAGGCGAGCCGGTATCCGATGGGCCTTATACTGAGCTTCCGGTGAACGGTATCAAGCGTCTGGTAAACGGTAATTTGTTACCAGAAATGAATAGGACAAACTTTTTTCTGAATAAAAATGAAAATGGTTGAGACGCGGTATGAATCGCTAATTCTATTCATAGCTTTATTGGAAATATGCAATTTGAGGGTGGTTTAATAAAGTTAAGTTCCATTTGTTATTTAGATTGAAAACGCGTTTAAGCACGTAAATAAACTTTATTAAATCAAAGTGTGCCATGCGTGAAGTATATGTGTATGCCGTTCACCCCTCATATAAAACCGTTCGGGGGCGAGGTGGAAGTATGAACTGATTTTGGATATAAATATGTCGTCAGCAATAACGCCTCACACGGAGGGGCGCTAACGAATCGGCCCTGACAGGGGCCCGAAAGAAAGGTAGGAGGCCATGACGAAAGGTCTGCACGTGCCTTCCGAGATCGGCAAGCTCAGGAAGGTCTGCCTGCACCGTCCCGGCGACGAGCTCCTCAACCTGCCGCCCGACGAGCTCGAGCGACTCCTGTTCGACGACGTCCCGTTCCTGGAGGTCGCACAGCAGGAGCACGACACCTTCGCCCAGATCCTGAGGGACCAGGGCGTGGAGGTCCTCTACCTCGAGAACCTCGTCGCCGAGGTGTTCGACCAGGTCCCCGGCGCCCGCGCCGAGTTCACCGACCAGTACATCGCCGAGGCCGGCATCCGCGGCCAGCACATGCCGCAGATCGTCCGCGAGAAGCTGGACTCCATCGAGGACAACCTCGAGTTCGTCAAGAAGACCATGGCCGGCATGACCAAGGCCGAGATCGACATGCCCCTCACGGCGTCCACGACCCTCGACTCCCTGGTCAACTCCGAGTCCGAGTCCGACCTGATCATCGACCCGATGCCCAACCTCTACTTCACCCGCGACCCGTTCGCGGTCGTCGGCGAGGGCGTCAACCTCAACCGCATGTACTCGGTCACCCGCAACCGCGAGACCCTGTACGGCAAGTACGTCTTCAAGTACCACCCCGACTACAAGGACGTCTCCCTGTACTTCCGCCGCGACTGCCAGTTCCACACCGAGGGCGGCGACGTGCTGAACATCAACGAGAAGACCCTCGCCGTCGGCATCTCCCAGCGCACCCAGGCCGCCGCTATCGACGTCATGGCCCAGAACATCTTCTGGAACTCCGACTCCAAGGTCGAGCGCATCCTGGCCTTCGACATCCCGGTCTCGCGCGCCTTCATGCACCTCGACACGGTCTTCACCCAGATCGACGTCGATAAGTTCACGATCCACCCCGCCATCATGGGCACCCTGCGCGTCTACGAGCTGACCGCTGGCAAGAACCCGGGCGACGTGAACATCCGCCTGATCGAGGACACCCTCGAGCACGTCCTGGAGGACGCCACCGGCGTCGACCAGGTCAAGCTGATCCCCTGCGGCGGCGGCGACCCGATCGCGGCCTCCCGCGAGCAGTGGAACGACGGCTCCAACACCCTGTGCGTCGAGCCCGGCAAGATCTGCGTCTACGCCCGCAACACCGTCACCAACGACGTGCTGTACAAGGAGGGCCTGGACCTTCTCGTCGTGCCCTCCGCCGAGCTCTCCCGCGGCCGCGGCGGCCCGCGCTGCATGAGCATGCCCTTCTGGCGCGAGGACCTCTAAGTCTTTCCGTTTCCGGTGCGGTCCCCCTACAACCGCACCGGCTTCGCCCGTTAAACGGGCAACACTGATACTTACGTAATTCATTTCTTCGAAAGGAATCGAACCATGGGTGTTAACCTCTCCGGCCGTAGCTTCCTCAAGCTTCTCGACCTCACCACCGAGGAGATCGAGTACCTGCTCAAGCTCTCCAAGAACTTCAAGGATATGAAGCGCGCTGGCGTTCCGCATCGCTATCTCGAGGGCAAGAACATCGTTCTGCTCTTCCAGAAGACCTCCACTCGTACCCGCTGCGCCTTCGAGGTCGGCGGCATGGACCTGGGCATGGGCGTGACCTATCTCGATCCCGGTTCGTCGCAGATGGGCAAGAAGGAGTCCATCGAGGACACCGCCCGCGTTCTCGGCCGCATGTATGACGGCATCGAGTTCCGCGGCTTTGCCCAGGACGACGTCGAGGAGCTCGCTGCCAAGTCCGGCGTGCCCGTGTGGAACGGCCTGACCACTGAGTGGCATCCCACCCAGATGCTCGCCGACATCCTGACCGTCCAGGAGAACTTCAACTACGACATCAAGGGCAAGACCCTCGTCTTCATGGGCGACTGCAAGAACAACGTTGCTCGCTCCCTCATGGTCGTCTGCTCCAAGCTCGGCATGAACTTCGTGGCCTGCGGCCCCGAGGAGTGCATGCCCGCTGACGACGTCATCGAGGCCTGCAAGCCCATCGCCGAGGCCAACGGCTGCACCATCAAGCTGACCACCGACGTCAAGGACGGCGTCACCGGTGCCGACGTTATCTACACCGACGTGTGGGTCTCCATGGGCGAGCCCGACGAGGTCTGGGCCGAGCGCATCGCTCAGCTCACCCCGTATCGTGTCACCTCCGAGGTCATGGCTATGGCCAACCCGGGTGCCATCTTCCTGCACTGCCTGCCCAGCTTCCACGACACCAACACCACCATTGGCGCCGAGAAGTGCGAGCAGTTCGGCATCACCGAGCAGGAGGTCACCGACGAGGTCTTCGAGAGCCCCGCTTCCAAGGTCTTCGACGAGGCCGAGAACCGCATGCACACCATCAAGGCTGTCATGTACGCCACGCTCAAGTAAGAGCATCTAGCATCTCGCTCGGGGTGTATTGCTGCACACCCCGAGCGGTTTTATCTGGTAATAATCTCGCATCAAGCGGCAGGCACGGCACGGAAGAGCCGCTTCTGGCGAGATCAGTAAATGATTTATGAAGGGGGGATGAGAACTATGACTGAGACCGCTAAGAAAAAGCGCGGTATGCCTTCATCGTTCACCATTCTTCTTGCTCTGCTGGCAATTGTCGCAGTGATTACCGTTATCGTCTCCGGCACGTCCGGTGGCGCGGTTACTGCCGCCCGTCTGAGCGATTTCTGCACCGCCCCGATCCTGGGCTTCGCTGACGCTCTGCCCGTCTGCCTCTTCGTTATGATCCTGGGCGGCTTCCTCGGCATGATGACCGAGACCGGCGCCCTGGACAACGGCATCGCCGTTCTGGTGCAGAAGCTTAAGGGCAACGAGATTATGCTCATTCCCGTGCTGATGCTCATCTTCTCCCTCGGTGGTACCACCTATGGTATGTGCGAGGAGACCGTTCCCTTCTACGCCCTGCTCGCCGCTACCATGATGGCCGCTGGCTTCGACCCCATGGTCGGTGCCGCTACCGTCCTGCTCGGCGCTGGCTGCGGCTGCCTGGGCTCCACGGTTAACCCGTTCGCCGTCGGCGCTGCCGTCGACGCTCTGACCGGCGTTGGCATTGAGGTCAACCAGTCCATCATCATCGGCCTCGGTGCCGTCCTGTGGATTGTCACTACCGCTATGTCCATCTTCTTCGTGATGAGCTACGCCAAGAAGGTCAAGGCTGACAAGGGTTCCACCATCCTGTCGATGCAGGAGCTCAAGGACGCCGAAGAGGCTCACGGCAAGGCTGCTTCCGAGGTCCACAAGGAGGTCAAGCTCACTGGTCGTCAGAAGGGTGTTCTGATTGCCTTCGCCTTCACCTTCGTCGTCATGATCGTCGGCTTCATTCCGCTGGCCGACCTCAACGAGGGCGTCGCTAACTTCTTCGACGCTGGCGCTGTCTACGACGCCGACGGTAACGCCGTCGTCCAGGGCTGGTCTGCCCTGATCACCGGCCTGCCCATTGGCCAGTGGTACTTCGACGAGGCTTCCACCTGGTTCTTCCTTATGGCCGTCCTGATCGGTATCATCGGTGGCCTGTCCGAGAAGCAGATCGTTAACACCTTTATCACCGGCGCTGCCGACATGATGTCCGTTGTTCTCGTCATCGCCCTCGCCCGTGGTATCTCCGTCCTCATGGCTAACACCGGCCTCGACGTCTTCGTCCTCGACGCTGCCGCCAATGCTCTGGCTGGCCTGTCCGGCGTGATCTTCGCTCCCATGAGCTTCCTGGTCTACTTCGGCCTGTCCTTCCTGATCCCCTCGACCTCCGGTATGGCCACCGTCTCCATGCCCATCATGGGACCGTTGGCTGTTAAGCTCGGCTTCTCGCCTGAGGTCATGGTCATGATCTTCTCCGCCGCCATCGGTGTCGTGAACCTGTTCACCCCGACCTCCGGCGCCATCATGGGCGGTCTCGCCCTGGCCAAGATCGAGTGGACGACCTGGCTCAAGTTTGCCCTTAAGCTCATCGTCGCGCTCTCTGTCGTCTGCGCCATCATCCTGACCGTCGCCTGCGTGTTGATCTAAGTACCCAACGGGTACCCCACGGAAACCTTGACGATCCTGTAGAGGATCACCTGGTCATCGTCTGTCCGGTGGGGTAAACCCACCGGTAGACTCCTACCTTTAGCCCCCTTCCGTTCCGTGCGCGGGAGGGGGCGCTCTTGTGTTCCGGCGTTTTACCAAACGCCGGAACCGT